>CAYTMD010000126.1:0-14101 GCA_964438685.1 uncultured Acidobacteriota bacterium | reverse complement strand
GCTTGGCGTTCTCGAGTCCTTGCGCGTCCCGCGGTGAGAAACTCAGAATCAGGTTTGAACTGAGATGAATCACAATGTGCCCGTCTTTGCGGTCGTAACGCGCAGAGACGGCCCGGGGAATGGACGCTTGAATGTCCATAGCCCGCTGATTCGCCCGTTCGAAATTTTCATCGTGCGCCATGAATCTCCTCCCATGCCCGGCACAGCTCCTCCAAGTGTTCCGTCAACACGGCTTGGAGAGGTGTAGTTTCACGCCGTGAGAATCCGTAGTTTTCCCGAAGCTCAACCGGCCCCACCGGACAGTTCAACTTGAATACCGCTTCGCGGCCGCTTCCGATCACATGGACATGAGCTGGTCGGTGGTCGTTGGGATAGATTACGACCCGCAGCCCGTCAAATCTGAGAACTGTCGGCACCAAGAAATCTTACCACAAATCCTAAGCGGTTGGGTTTTTCTTTGGGGGACGCGGGGAATGTGGAAGAAGGAGCGCGGACCTCATTTGGACAGAAATCACCGAGGCGGGGTAAGTGTCATCAAGGGAAATCCCTCAAGGCGCTGGCGCTGGCCGAATGCCATTCGGCCCAACAAAATGGCGGGTAAACCCGCCGCTACATCGCAGATTTGCGCTGCTTCCGCGTACTCCAATTCTCCACGCGGCACATCTCCGCGTAGAAATCGCGCTTCAGCGGATCCTCAATGGGAATGAGTCGCAGGAAGTGCGTCCAACCCAATTGTCGTAGCAGTGATACGACAATCGTCCGGTCCGGGTAGGCCTCGGCGAACTGGATCATCCGGCGCAGCTTTTTCTCCCCGAACCCCCGCCCGAACTCCTGCTCCAATTGTGCACTCAGTGTGGGCACAATCTGTTCCCCATACCCGGCCCGTTTTTGTTTCAGGATATCTTGCCGGATGCGTTGCCCCACGTGCCAGTAAAGCGTGGTAAGCCCCGCGTCCACGGCGCGAGCCACGCCTTCGCGGGCTTCCACAATCAGTTCCCGCACGTCGCCCAACAAAATTGTCAGCAAGTAGCACGTAGCGCCACCGCCTCTGTGGTCCGCGTCTTTTCCTTGGCAGGCGCCACACCATAACATTGAGTCACTCTGGTCAACGAAGAGCCGCACACCGCAAACCCGGCGGTCTGCATTCCAATACCGTAAATTCTGGTCATTTTTTGGCAAACATTTTTGTGTCCTTGTTGAAAGTGGGAGGTAGAAAGAAGAGGCCCCTCATCCGCTTCGTACCTCAGCACCTTCTCCCCTCGGAGAAGGTTGTTTTTTAAACTGCCCTCTCCGAGGGCGGTCCGATTTCAGATCCGATCAGATCGGACCATCGGACCCCAGAAAACGGGGAGGGTATCCCGATGCATCGGGACGGGTGAGGTGTTTCTTTGTCCGCACGCGATCATTTGGTTGCGGCTCCGGCGCGCCGCCGGTTTCCTGTCGGTAGTAAAGCGGAAAGGCATTCTGTAAGATCTTTTCCTACCGGCAGGAAAAAGGGCAAGAATCCTGTTGACAAAATAGGTGGGCTCTTGATTAGGCTAGTGTTGGAGGGAAGGGTGCACAACATGCCCCCCCCACCGGGTCGCCGGGGGGAAAGGACGCATGCCCAGACCGATGCGGAAAACGCCGAACCAATCAGCCGACGCAGGGGGGAGGTTCCTTGGTCGTGGCGGAGGGGGAACGGTGACGTTGGGGGCGAGCACCAGGAAAAAAAGATGTTAATAAATGACGAACGAAGCCGGAATGTGTATGAAAACAAACAAAACTATGACACTTTTACCGACATAAATAGCGACATTTCTACACAATTTAACGACATTTTATACCGAAGCACACATGTTTTACAGAAACCATCGGGTCTTTTGCCATTCTTCGCGCGCTGGGGGAAGGTATCCTTCGCTTGCAATGATTCCGGATGGGCCGCGGGTGAGGCGCATAGGCGTTAAAATAACGGCTCGCGGTACCCGAAAGCCCGTGACGCGGGCTTTGATGAGAGGCGCCGGACCACGGAGCGTATTCAGCCACGGAGTGGCGCGTCCATTTACTCGCCCAGGCTGCGAGCCGTCTCGCGCGATTTTGGGGGCAGTGGTAGAATCACTTGGGGGCCAATAGAGTAGAGTTGAAGCGTCGACGCTGGACGCAGGACGTGTTACCAAGGACGCCGCATGGTGCAAAGCATGACGGAACTTTTGGAGGAGATATCCCAACAGCCCGCAGCGCTCTCCGGGTTGCGGAAATTCTACGCCAGCCCGGGCGCCATCCCGGCGAAGGCCCTGCGGAGCCTGGTGTCGCATTGGCCACCCACAGTGGTATTCACCGGAATGGGCTCGTCGCTCTTCGCAGCTTACCCGGCGCAGGCCTATTTGACGGAGCAGGGCGTGCGCGCCCTGGTATGGGAAACCGGCGAGCTGGCGAATCACCATCTGAAAATTTTGCGGGACGATACCTTGCTTGTGGTGGTTTCGCGCTCAGGCCAGACAGCCGAGGTGCTGCGTCTTCTGAAGAGTCTGCCGGCCAAAGCTCTGGTGCTGGCAGTGACGAATGTGGAAGCCAGCCCCCTGGCCAAGTGCGCCGACCTGCTTTTACCGATGATGGCAGGGGAGCAGATCGCCGTCAGCACCAAGTCTTACACCAACTCTGTTACCGTCCTCATGTATCTGGCCTTTGCCATCGCGGGCAAGGCGCCCGGCCCGCTGACTCAGGAAGTGATGCGCGCGGTGGAAGCTCAGGAGAGTATCCTGGAGCGGCGTGAAGTCTTGATGCCACCCATCGTGGAGTTTTTCAACCACCCCAATTATGTCTCTTTGATGTCGCGGGGGGCGGACCTGGCAACCGCCTATCAAGGGGCGCTGATGCTGAAGGACGTGGCGCGGTTGGCGGCTGAACCCATCAGCACGGCTCAGTTCCACCATGGATCGCTCGAAATCATCAACCCGAATCATCGCTACCTCTTATTCGCCCGCCAGGGGAAAACCGGCAAGCTGCTCCTGAAACTCGCCGACGACATTCGAAGGTCCAGCGGGCGGGTGCTGCTCTTTACCGATATGCCTTTTGACGATCCCATGAATGTGCGATTGGTTCGGCTGGAACCTCTGCGGTTGGGGTTGGGAACCTTGGTGGACAGCGTCTACATTCAACTGCTGGCCCACGATGCGGCTGTTAGGGCGAAACTCCAACCTGGTAAGTTTGGAATTGCGGAAAGCGTGACGCGCAAAGAGTAACGCGCAAGGAGAGGTGGCCCCGACCTTCAGGGGGGCACATTCCGGGCAAAAACCCGGCGCTGCGGCGGACACACGACCACGTCCCCCCGGCGCGATCCCGGTCGCCGAAGTTGACGCTCAAACGCCCACTTTGCCGAGCGATATCTCAACTCGGCAAAGTGTCAAAGGCAGATATTTTGGAGACGAAGCGCTTAGTTCCGCGAGCGCAGTTCCTGGCAGGTGACGCAGTACCGTGCCCAAGGAATAGCCTTGAGCCGATTGGGGGAAATATCTTCGTCACACGCTTCGCACACACCGTAAGTTCCACCGGCACAACGTGCAAGCGCTCTCTCAATTTCTTTCAACGTACTGCTGCGCAGATTGGCAGTGAGCACCGTAACATCTTGTTCGACGGTCTTGACGGCAAATTCCACCGCATCAGGAGACTGCACACTGACGGATAGGGCCTCGGGTTCGCTTCGGGTGGAAGCCAGAATCTCCTCGCGCTTTTTCAGCAGGAGACTTCGATAGGTCTTTTTTGGAGTCTTCACCATGGTTCGCATACTTGTTCGTCCTTCCCAAATCTTTCTATAGGAAACCTTTTGCTGTAAGGTCCGCCCGTGGATTCGGATGATTCAGATGATACCAAGGTTGCACAATTTTTTGAAGTTTTTTGAGTATTTTATATTTCCTTATGTTTCAATATGTTGCGAGCTTTAACGGTTGAGGTGGCCATGCTATAATTGTCACTGTAAGAGTCAGATTCACCAAAGTTCGTCGGGAGACCGCACCTATGACCGCGCGTGAGCAGATGCTGGACCGTGTTCGAAAGGCTTTAGGGCAGGCTGAAACGGGCTCAATTGTCACCCCATTGCCCCCACTTGATCTTGCGGGTGTCATGCCTCCGCTGGCGCCGGAAGAGTATCAGGCAAAATTTGAGGTCGAGTGGGAAAAGGTGGCGGGAGTCGCTTATCGCGCGGCAAACCGGGACGAACTCAGGGCCATCTTCGAAGGGATCCTGGCGTCGGCGGAATGCCACGCCGTAGCGTTATCCGGAAACCCTCTTTTGGCGGAATTGCATCTTGCTGACCAGCTCACAGAGCTTAATAAGTCCGTAACCTCCTGGGCGGCAGGTACGGGAACCGAAGGATGCAATTCACTTGCTGAGTTTACCAAAGCCAGCTTTGCCGCTGGAGCCGGCATCACGGGTGTTGATTTCGTTTTGGCGGAAAGCGGCACCCTGGTTTTGAGCAGTGCCACGGAACGCGTCCAAGTGGCGTCGCTCGCCCCGCCCATCCATATTGCTCTGTACCGCCGCAGCCAGGTTGTCGGTTCACTCGACGATATTCTTGCCAAGCTCCCTATTTCGAATTCCAAGGACCGCCCCACGGCCAATCGATCCGTGGTATTTGTCACCGGCACCAGCCGGACGGCCGACATCGAGCAAATTCTAATCCGCGGCGTCCACGGTCCCCGCGAAGTCTATGCCATCCTGGTGGAAGATAGCTGCCGGTGACCCGCTGAACTGGGCGACTCACGGCAAGCCTGAGGTAACTCCATGAAGCACGCCGCCTACGGCCTCTTTGAGACACCCCTGGGTTGGTGCGGGATTGCATGGAGTGATGCCCCGAATCCCGGCACTCCTTGGGCGGTGACCTGTTTTCAACTTCCTGAAGCCACCGCGGAGCTGACCGAATCGCGAATTGCGCACTATTCCGGCGCAACCAAATCGACCCGGTTTCCCTTGCAAGTGCATAACATTATTGGGAGAGTGTGCAAACACCTCAACGGTGATCTTCAGGACTTTCGCGAGGTCCCCGTCGATTTGGAAGGAGTCAGCTCTTTTGTCCAGAAAGTCTGCGAGGCGGCACGGGAAATTCCGGCAGGAAAGACCGTTACCTACGCCGACATTGCCAGGACCTTAGGCCAGCCCTCGGCAAGCCGTGCCGTGGGACGGGCTCTCGGTATGAATCCCATTCCGCTCATCATTCCTTGCCACCGAGTTCTTGCCGCCGGGGGCAAGCCCGGAGGTTTCTCCGCGTTTGGGGGCCGGGCGACCAAGGCGAAACTCCTCGCCATTGAAGGCGCCGTGGTCAATCTGTGCCTGGATTTAACCACCGGCTCTTAGGGATGAAAAGAAGGCCGTTGCAGGGAAAGGGGCGGGGTGGGGAACATGGGGTTCTTGATACCCGGAAAGCACGCAAGGATCTCATGGGCGGGCAGTCGGTGCCCACAAATTGGATATGAGGACGAAGGTACAAAAAAAGGGCCTCCCGGATGGAGGCCCCGCTAGTATTGCCTGTCGAAGTTCCGGGTTGCGTGGAGTGGGGGGAAAGGAGCCCCTCAGCTTGACTTTCGCCCCACCCACCGACACTCCGGAAACTTATGAGGACGACGGTTGATAAAGCAACTTCGTTCGGAGGATCAGCACTCGCTCCCCCGTTGTTGATAATGTTAGAAGTTGAGTGGTATCAGGTCAAGATCAGAGCCGCGCGAAAATGAAAACGGTTGCGGAGGCTATACAATATATTGGGCTTATATGAGAAGTGACCCAAGATATTGTATACCGCGAAGATATATACCGTGGGTAGTGGTTTTGGGACCCTTTCAAATTCCCCCTGCGAGTGCATAGGAGTCTGTGTGAAAATCCTGGTTAGCGGGATGCTGCTGTGTTCTATGGCCGCCGGAACGGCCGCGACGCGAGCACCTTTCCGCCTTCCTGAATTGTGTAAGTATTGTTGGCCTTGAGGTTCTTGAGGGTATCGTGCTGGCCGCTGGGCCAGGAGATCTCCACGGACGAGGCTTCACTCGCCTGTCCCAATCCAAAGGTCAGGGTCAATTCGCTCTGCGAGCAGTAGCTTGAGCCGGAGTGGACCGTCTGCCAGTTTTCGCCCGTACCTGAACGGACACGGACTTCCGCGCCAATGCCGTCGCTATTGGAGCGCGTGCCCACCGTTTTGATGCGGATGGCATTGTTCCGGCTGCCGCCGACATTGTGGAACAGGTAAGCCGGGCCGCCGTTGTTGGTCAGCAGCACGTCCGGCGCGCCGTCGTTATCAATATCCGCATAGGCGGCGCCGCGCGCCACAAACCTTTGCGTAAAGCCCATCTGCTTCCCGGTTTCCCGGAACTTCTCATTACCTTCATTATGGAAGGCGAGCGGAAGTTGCGCATAAGCCACTTGCGGCTGAATGCGATTGATGTCGGGTTCGATGTGGCCATTCGCGACGAATAAATCCTGACGGCCGTCAAGGTCGTAATCAAAGAAGAAGATCCCGAACGACAGTGACAGCAGCGTGGCGCGCCCAATGCTGGAAGACGGCGCGATATCGATGAAGAAGCGATTCCCTTCGTTGTGATAAAGGCCCAGCATCTGGTTGGAGAAATTGCCAATCGCCAGGCTGGGATAACCGGAGTGGTCGAAATCCGCAGCGTCAATGCCCATTGCTCCGCGGGCTATCCCATCTTCGCTGAAGGCGATGCCGGCTTGCACGCCTTGTTCGGTAAAGGTACCGTTCCGGTTGTTGTGGTAAAGCTTGTTGCGCTCGGTGTCGTTGGAAACGGCGAGGTCGGGCCAGCCGTCGCGATCGTAGTCAATCACCGCCACGCCGAGCGATTTGCTGGTGGGATCGTAGATTCCCGCCTTTTGCGTGACATCTTCAAAGCGCCCGTTGCCCAGATTGTGAAAGAGCCGGCATGTATCGCCCTTATATGCCTCCGGCGTGCAGTAGGATTTGTGCCGTCCGTCGAGCGTGCAGTAGAGATCCCCTTTTTCTGACCAGTTCACATAGTTGGTCACGAAAAGATCGAGTTTGCCGTCACGGTCGTAATCCACCCAGGCGGCGCTGGCTCCAAAGCCCGCGTTGTTCACGCCGGCTGATTGTGTGACGTCCTTAAAGCGTCCATGCTCGTTGTGGAAAAGGCGGGCTTCGCCGAGCCCGGTCACGTAGAGATCGTCCCACCCGTCGTTGTCATAATCGCCCACGGCGACGCCCATGCCGTACATCTCCACGTCCAACCCGGCCTTCGACGTAACGTCGGTAAATGTGCCGTTGCCGTTGTTGTGGTAAAGCTTCAGCGTGGTGCGGCGTGATTTATGCCCGGGGAAATCCGCCCCGTTAATCAGCAGGATGTCAGGGTTGCCATCATTGTCGTAGTCGATGAAGGCGCATCCCGCTCCCATGGTTTCCGGCAGGTATTTCTTGCCGAAGGCGCCCGTGTAATGGACAAAGTTAATTCCGGCCTGATGAGCGATGTCGACGAAGTGGACGCCAGTTTCCGCGGTTGGTGCGGGACCTGCGGCAGGCAACGCATGAGCGATCCGAAATAGCGACAGGAGGAGCCCAATGAAAATGGTCAGCCCGATTGCGACCTTCAGGTGTGAGGAGGACATCCGCTGAACGTTCATGTTTATTGAGATTATCTCCCGAGGCCTGTGATTATGCTGTCCATGGCTCGCACGGGGTGTCAACGTCCGCCGTGAAACGCTCGACGTTCCCAGCGACGACGGACATCCGTCATCTCACCCCAGTCTCCGCGATTCGGAGCAGGCTTTACAATATTGAAATTCAGGTGCAGCGCCCCTTCGACTATTTACCAATATACCCCGGGATGACATCGGCACGAAAGCTAAAGCGAAAGGGAATTGGAGCGGAGGAGTTGAGGTGAATCGAGAGGCCGTCACTCCTGATTGTGCGGAACGATTTCAGCATATCGACGTGGGCCGGCCATTTGACTTTTGCGAATTGGCATAGTTAGATTCCTACGCAAATGGGCACCGCTCCAACTTGAGCAATGAAAGGTCGAAAATGACGAACACGCTTATTGGAATCGGATTAACCGCAGCACTAACCTTTCCCTTGGTATTGTGCATGGCGGGGATTGGCGACTCGCCGGAGGATGGTCTTCCGCAGGCAGAAATAACCAACGGCGAGCTTCGCGCTAAGGTTTACCTGCCCGATGCCCGCCGGGGATTCTACCGGGGCACGCGCTTTGACTGGTCGGGAATCGTTTCCTCGCTGGAGTATAAGGGTCACAATTTTTACGGGCAGTGGTACACCCGATCCGATCCGCGAGTTCATGATTTCGTATTTGAGGGCAACGACATTGTCGCGTCAACACCCTGCACTATCCAGGGTCCCGTGGAAGAGTTCCAAACCAATCACACCGCCCTGGGGTTTAGCGAGGCCAAGGTCGGCGGCACATTCATCAAAATTGGCGTCGGCGTGCTTCGCAAGGATGACGAACAATACGATGCCTTCAGGCAGTACGATCTTGTGGATCCGGGCAAATGGACGGTGAAGACACGTCGCGACTCCATTGAGTTTACCCAGGAATTGACCGACCCGACGGCCGGCTATGGATACATTTATTCCAAGGTCGTGCGGCTGGTAGGCGGCAAAGCGGAGATGGTGCTGCAACACCATTTGAAAAACACTGGCCGCCGGGAATTGGCTACCAGCGTCTACAACCACAATTTTCTCGTGCTTGACCGGCAGACCACCGGCCCGGATTTCACTGTCATCGTTCCCTTCCAGATTCATACGCCGAGCCCGGCCAACAAGGAAATGGCGGAGATTCACGGCAACCGGCTTGTTTACTTGAAGCCGCTCGCGGATCGAGACGTGGTATATGTCCCGGTGACAGGCTTCAGCAACAGTCCGAGCGACAATGAGGTCCGCATTGAGAACACTCGCGTGGGAGCCGGCGTGGTCATCCGCGGAAACCGTCCGCTAACCCACATGGCGTTGTGGTCGATTCGCAGCGTGCTGTCCGTGGAACCCTTCATCACCATGGCCATCGAACCCGGAGGCGAATTTGATTGGGAAGTAACCTACGATTATTACACGGTCGCGCCGAGTCCCAGATGAGCGCACGGCCAGGAACCAGTTTTACCAGCAGGTCAACATCGCCGGCTCGTCACGCTTCGCCCCGCGCTCGCGCGTCACAGAGGCGAACATCCGTGGGACTGTGACTGGTTGCAACCTTGAGAATTTCCCCGTGCCGGTCGCGCAAGAGTTGGCCCACGACTTCGACTCCCTGTTCGGGATAGGAAAGGGGGCGATTGCGGAGGTACGTTCTGCGCTGGTCTGCGGAAGTGGCGGGGATAAGCGTTGACGCAGTTAATTGATCTTTTCCTGGGAGATTATACGCTGAATGAAAGTTGGGGCGGGGTCCCCACCGTTATTGGCGTGCTCCACGCTGATTTTCTCGACTATGTGCGCGGTTGAATCCGTGGGAAGCAAGTCAACCTCGCAAGAGTAGTGCTTTCCGTCAATTCCGACAAATGTCACTTTGCGCATATAGCCTCCTGGTCTTTCAATACCATGAAATTTATGCCCAACCTACTATCCACAGCGTCGGACTTATGGGGACAGCTTTCTGGGGCCACCGTCGGCCGGGCGTGGCCGTTCACAGATAACAGTGGGGGGAAACTGCAATTGTCCATTAAACGGAGAGTTCACACCAACGCGTCCCATTTTCTTCGACGATTTTGCAAGGTCCGAATGCATTCTTATACCAGTCTTGGTCACACACATTTAGCTCTTTAACAATGCAACCACTGTTCGTGAACTTTGCCGCAAGAGGACTCAGATGTAGGACGCCGCAAATGACAAGGGCGGAGCTAACGTGATGCTGCATTACCCGGTTTACCCAGTGCGCTTCCCTCACGCCATCGGCATTGGCTAGGTAGCTCACCGCGACCTTATTCCCGTCGAAAAGAGGACGGTGGGGCCGGTTATTCAGTTCATCCTCGACCCCGGCCTGTAGCCTTTCTGTATCGGTCAAATCAATCTCGACCCACTGCAAGTTAGCTCGATAGGCGAGCCGACAACCGACGGTCGTCGGTAGCTTGTATGCTTCCTCAGCGATTAGTTGAACTCGATACTCCCGGACAAGATCCTCAAGGAGGGTTTGGAACTCGCCCGTTGGGTCCTTCCACTGGACCGTGTGGTGTAAACCTATGATGGTGACATCCAAAAGAAGCTCCTCCTGGCGAAGACTCCGATGAGCCCTGTGCGACTTTGACGAGGCGTCGCTTCGGGAGACGTGCGAGTGCCGACTAGCGCAGACTTGATTTGTAGGTTTGCAGTTCGCCCCACCAACGAGCCCCAGACGTAAAGAACATGCCTGCACCACGCTTATTATGGGTTATGATCCAGTGAGTGTGCGGATTGCTCCCTTACCAAACCAAAGCCCTCACTCCCCCTTCGCAAAACGCCAATGGAAAAGGAGAAGGGATCAGGGGCTGACCGATTCCCCGCGACACCGGAAGCCGCCATCGTCGTGCCTTTCGGTAGGATCGACCCTCATGCGGACCGAAACGCGAGCGCCCGCGTTTATTATCGTCCAGGGGCCGCCACGCAGGATGTGATATTGGCCGCTCGAGGGCCCTTGCGGATCCTGCTCCGGGTCGGCATTCTGGGTCCACACACCTGGATGGTAATGCTCGTCGTCGAAACGGTCATTGACCCACTGGAACACATTACCCAGCACGTCATACAACCCGAATGCATTGGCGTGCGTCCGAGCTATTTCGTATGTTTGCCCTGCAACGCTGGGGCTGTACAAGGCGATCTCATTGAGCAGCCCGTACCGCGCTCCAGTACTTCCCCCGCGGGCCGCGTATTCCCACTCCGCTTCCGTGGGCAGCCGCCCTCCCATCGATTGACAGTAGGCTTGGGCATCATACCAGCTAACATTAACCATGGGCAGGTTCTCGTTCGCCCAACCTTTGTTGGTGTCGGGGGCGGAAGGCATACGCCGGCCCGATGACCAAGCGAAACGCTTGTACGCACCCGCTGTGACGGGCGTCTGGCCCATCCAAAAGCCCTTGGTGATGGTCACGTGGTGGGGGGGCATCTCAGAAGGAGCGCATTCGTTGTCCCCTGGTGAGCAGCCCATCATAAAGGTTCCCGATGGAATCCAGACGTATTTGAGGCCGTCCTTCGGGTTCGCGCGCACCTCGATAACGTACTCAGGCCGCGCCTCAATCTTGCTGCCTCGCGCCGCTGCGAGCGTGACATTCTCGTCGAAATCTTTCCAGCCCGCCAGTGAGACCTTCAAGGCATGGTCGCCGAGTCTTGTCCTAATTGCCAACTCGCAATGGGCATCCGCCCGGCCCTGAAGCACTCCATCCAAATACACCTCAGCGTCGAGCGAGGTTACCACCACCAGTTCCGCTATCGCGGCCGCACTCGCCTCGCACAGCGCGGTGATCAACGTGTCATCGCCGCCCGCCAGTCGCAGAGTCTTGACATACTCCTCGTCCGTCAGGAAATCGATGCCACGCTGTTTCACCAGCGTCACTGCGCGTTCGCTGGGCACTCCTCCTGCCACCAATTCCCCGACTTGCTCGCGGGTCAAGGGTTTCGGCTTCACCTCGCGTATCGCCCGTATGACCGCTTCCTGTGCGCCCCCTTTGCGAAGTGCTTCGAGGTCATCATCGGTTGGATCGAAGTCAATGCCGTGCTCCTTAATTCTGTTCGCAAGCTCCGCACTGTCCATCCCGAACTTTACCAAGTCCATGACCTGGCCTTTGGTGAGGGGCGCACTGGCTTGCTGCGGAAGAGCAGACTGCGCAACTACGGCAAGAAACAGAATCAAGATGAGCATGTAGAGTTTCATAGGGCATCACGGCACCGAAACAGTGCGCTTCGCTCCTCCAATGACGCAAACTGACACATTGAACGGTATACACTTTGTTGGGGGACAAGACAAGGGACGGATTGTCAGGAACCTGATTGCTAGCCAGCGTCCTGAAGCGCAGAGTTGATTTTCAATCTCTCTGCCTCCTCCACTGTTACCGCGTATATTAACCGCAGCGTTTAAGGACAACTCTGATGCTATTAACGCAATAAGGCCCGCTCGCAATTGCGACCGGGCCAGTTTTTGAGCTGCCTACTGCTTTCTGCGTACTGTCTACTCTCAGTCAACGGAGCGAATCGAGGTACAAACAAAAAAGGCCCAGGTGTTAAACCTGAGCCTTTTTATTGAAATAATCCCGGCGACGGCCGACTCTCCCATCCCGATCGGATCGGGACAATAGCATGGGCCTCCTTGGAATTGGTCGGCTTAACTCCCCGACTTCGGGATGGGAACAAGTGTGTCCCCTCCGGGATGATCGCCCGGATCTCAGGATAGCCACGCCAGAAACTCCGCCGTTTTCACTCCGGCGTCGCGAAGGATTTTTGCCAGGATGCCACGGCCGAGGTCCTCGCCCTTATGATCGGGAACGGTTGCCGTTGGACCGTCCGGATGTCGAAAGAATTTGTGACTGCCCCTTTGCCGCACCTGCACGAACCCGAGGGACTCCAGGAAGCGGATGACCTCGTGAGCCCTCACAGGATGCAGGCGGCTCAAGCGCTGACCTCGACCTGCTCGAGAGCAACGAATTTCATGCGCGGCGCGTCTTGTTCGGCAAGGCAAAGTGCGATCACTTCGCGAATGCGCGGCGAAAGTTCTGCGAGAGTGCGGGCTTGCGTATAGCAGCTCGGCAAGGAAGGCACCGTGGCCACATAATAGCCGTCTTCATCCTGCTCGATGACGACGGTAAACTGCCTGACCTTGCGCTTGGTTGGAACTGTTTTCATGCCATGATTATAGCAAAATTATTCCTTGGACATCCCCAAAACGCGGAACGCGGACCTGTAAGCAGCCAACAACAAAAACGTCCGCCACAAGGGCGGGCATCTTACCGAATCAATTTCGGCGACGGCCGACTCTCCCATCCCGACAAGTCGGGACAGCACCATGGGACCTGGCGGGGTTAACGTTGGCTGGCGTAAAGGATCGTGTACCCGACAATATCCTCGCCCTCGTATTCGTAAATGGATTTATTATCCTCGGCTGGGCCTACACGAGCACCGCGGCTCGGGTTATTCCTGGCTTGGTTTAAGAGACCTGAGACAACGATTGTATTCCTCCGTCAGCCGGAGTTGGGAGGCGGCGGCCTTCCACCGAACTCGCTCGGAAGCGCTTTGCAGATTAAGCAGTTGTGCAGCGTCGATCAGGTCCTGTGGCCCGCCGGCGTACAATTTAAGCAGAAAAAGGTCGGCGGGTTGTGCAACCCTGACGACGAAACGGCTGAGGTCAACCGAAGTGGCATTCTTTACGGCTCGCGCTTGCCACTCTCGGGACGCAAAAAGGAGGTCGCAATTCACCTCGGCACCCGCGACCGGAACAACAAGGCGAAGCACCCCAGCTATTGGGTCATCCGCTCCCCCTCGATAAAACGTCGCGCGGAAGCCGCTGTTGCTTAGGGCTTGTTCCAGGGAGGGCCCTTCTTTAACGGTGATGTCGAGGACGAGATCAACGTCCCTGGTGGCGCGGATCGCGCCACGTGCAGCAACTGCAAGGTCCCCAATCAAGGCATAAGGGATATCGAGCCTATCGAGCGCCGCGACGACCTTTCGCAATGCCTCGTTGAGCATCAGCTTCTCGAACCTTGGCGGCCAGCATCAGGCAGAAGTCCGAAAGATCCAGTGCCGCCTGGAGGCGTTCGGCTGGAGTGAGCTTCGCGAAATCAGCAGCATCCGTCCGCTTTAGCTGCTCGCGTAGAGCCGAGTAGTGCTTGTCTCTAGGCTGATTCCTCATGGCTTTACTTTGCCTGCGAGCTTCATGGCCCGTGTTCGGCGGCACCTGAGGCGCAACACTGAAATGCCGAAAGTCCTGGGCCTTCTCTCGGAATCGGGCTCCACCCCAACACGGCATACTAAATGACAACCCCCCAAAAAGCAAAACGGCCCAGCATTTTGCTGGGCCGTTTTGACTAAAATAATCCCGGCGACGACCGACTCTCCCACGCAGTTACCCGCGCAGTACCATGGGCCCTGGAGGGCTTAACTACCGTGTTCGGGATGGGAACGGGTGTGACCCCTCCGGTATGATCGCCGGAAAAC
>CAYTMD010000125.1:8298-14136 GCA_964438685.1 uncultured Acidobacteriota bacterium | reverse complement strand
AATGTGGCTGTCGCGACTACGAGTGAATGGTTATTTTTGCGTGGACCCTTAGCATTTCTCGCGTCCAGTTCGTCACGCCAGCGACGCGCTCTGGCTGCGAGCACATTGGGCTGGATGCTCGATGGCATGGACGTTACCCTCTACGCCATGGTCATCCGGGAATTGCTGCGAGAACTGCACCTTAGCACAGCGCAAGCCGGTATGCTTGCCTCGATTACGCTCATCGCCTCCGCCGGCGGTGGCATCCTGTTCGGCCTGCTTGCAGACCGCTTCGGGCGCCGCGCAGCATTGATCATCAGCATCCTCGTCTATTCCGTATTTACCGCAGCTTGCGGATTCTCCCATGGGCTGTGGGAACTGGCCGTGCTGCGTCTGGGAGTGGGTCTGGGGATGGGCGGAGAATGGGCTACGGGCGCGGCCCTGGTATCCGAAACGTGGCCCGATCAGCATCGCGGAAAAGCGCTGGGGCTCGTGCAGTCGGGTTTTGCTATCGGCTATGCGCTGGCAGCCCTGATTGCTGCGCTCATCATACCTCGCTGGGGATGGCGGCCAGTATTCTTCGCCGGCATTCTACCCGCGATCATCACCCTGTGGATTGGACGCCGTGTGGAGGAGTCACCACTGTGGCTGGAAGTGCACGGGGTTCGGGATTCGGGGTTCGGGATTCGTGGTGCGAAAGCCGGAATCCTGAAATTGGGTTACGGGACTCGTGATGATACGGAGTCCTGCATCCGGAATCAGGAGGTCGAGACTCGTAATGAGGCGGAGCGCGACATTCGGAATCCGGGTTTCAAAACTCGTGACGATGCGAAGTGCGACATTCGGAATCCGGAATCGGGAATTCGGAATGCCGTTTCGGAAATCCAGAGTTCCGGAGCAAGAGTTGATGATCAAGAGTCTTCCCGGGCGAATCGCAAACCCCAGACACCGCGTCCTGAACCCCGAAGTCCGAAGCCCGAGCCCCGCTTCCTTCGCACCTACGCCAAGGTGATCCTGGTTACACTGTTCATGAACGCCGCTGCGCTCTTTGGTTGGTGGGGACTGTTCACGTGGATTCCCTCCTACCTCGCCCTGCCAATTGCGCGCGGTGGCCGAGACCTTTCCCTCGCCGATTCTTCCACCTGGATTATCGCCATGCAGGCCGGCATGTGGCTCGGCTATGTTACGTTTGGCTTCATCAGCGATGCGGCGGGCCGCAAACGCACCTATGTCTTTTATCTTCTCGTCGCCGCGCTGCTTGTGCCGCTTTATGCGCGTGCGAATCCGCTGGCCTTACTCGCGGTGGGTCCGCTGCTTGCCTTCTTTGGAACTGGCCACTTTACCGGCTTCGCCATCATCACTGCGGAACTCTTTCCCACTTCCTTCCGCGCTACTGCCATGGGCCTGACCTACAACTTCGGGCGCGCGCTCAGCGCCGCTGCACCATGGGCAATTGGCGCGCTAGCCGCGCGTGGAGGCCTCGCCTCAGCCTTCGAGATCAGCGGCGTTGCATTCCTGCTGGCCGCGGTTCTTGCCCTCGCCCTGCCGGAAACACGCGGCCGCAAATTGGAGTAACCCTAAGAATCGGCTGCCATCAATGAGTCGAGCGCTGGTGAGTTTGGTTATGGGACAGTGAAATGCCGCGGACCTACAAGTCAGGTCCGTGCTGCGCTCCTGGTGACAACGCGGTCCCCAAAACAGGGATCACACTGTCCGCGGAGGTTGGGGGCGGACCGGCAATGCAGCGGGGTGTTATTGTGGTCAGGAGGAGGCAGCCTTCATACTGACTCCTCCTGACTCATCTCCTACTTCTTTCCGTACACCGGACCGAAGTTCGCACAAGCGCGGTAGTCTGCGCCTTCAGGATCGTGGGTGCCAAATTGGGTCCAGGCGCTCGGCCGGAAGATTCTTTCTTCCCCGACGTTGTGCATGCACACGGGAATGCGCAGCATGGACGCCAGGCTGATCAGCTTATCGCCGACGTGCCCGTAGCAGATGGCCCCGTGGTTGGCGCCCCAATTGTTCATAACAGAGTAAACGTCTTGGAAGGGACCCTTGCCCGTGAGGAGCGGCGCAAACCAGGTGGTTGGCCAGGTGGGATCGGTCCGCTCGTCCAGAACCTTGTTGACCTCCGGCGGCAGAGACACCGTGTAGCCTTCAGCGAGTTGCAGCACCGGCCCCAGACCCATAGTCCAGTTGAGGCGCGCCATGGTGACCGGCATTTCGCAGCTCGTCAGGAATTGTGAGGAATAGCCGCCGCCGCGGAAGTATCCCAAGCTCGCCGGCGCCCATTGCGTGGCTTCCAGGCAAGCTCCCGCATCCTCCGGGGTGACTTCCCAGAAGGGCTTCATGGCGGGTTTGCCGTCCTTGGTCATCCGTCCCGTGGCATCCAGCGTCGTCGCGCCGGAGTTGATCAAATGGATAATGCCCCCCGCTGCTTTTCCGGTCAGCTTGTGGCTGGTCACGCGCTTCACCGCCGCCGGGCTCCAGTAAGTTCTCACGTCGGAGAAAATCTGCGCCGTGTCGGTGAGCATGTGTCCAAAGAGCATGGAGACCCCGTTGAGGGAATCGTTTTCCGTGGCGAAAACAAAAGGCTCGCGGATGCCGTTCCAATCAAATGACGAGTTCAGGATGGCTTCCATGAAGTCGCCGTTGGGGAAATGATCGGTCCACTGGCGCTGTCCCTGAAAGCCCGCCAGGATGGCGTTGTGGCCCAGGGCCTCTTCGCAGTAACTCAGTTCCGCCAAACGCGGATTGCCCACCATCAGGTCGCGCGCGATGATGGCCATCTTCACGGACGTTTCCCAGTCGGCGTCCTTCTGCGCGCGCGACTTCCGAACGTCGGGAGCGTTCCGGTCCTTAGCTTCGGGACAATGCGCCTTCACCCACGCCATGGCAAGGTCAAACTCTTTTTCGTCATAAATCTTTTCGTCGATGCGCCGGACAAGTTCCGACATGTCCACGTACTCGTTGCGCATGCCCAGGTAATTCTGGAAGAAATCTGAGTTGACCATCGAGCCGGCAATGCCCATGGAGACGGAGCCCAAAGACATATAGGATTTGCCGCGCATCTCGGCCACGGCCAACCCGGCTTTGGCGAATTGCAGCAACTTCTCCTGCACATCGCCGGGGATCGCGGTATCGGTGGAATCCTGCACGTCATGCCCGTAAATGCCGAAGGCCGGCAAGCCCTTCTGATTGTGTCCGGCCAGCACGGCGGCCAGATAGACGGCGCCCGGGCGCTCCGTCCCATTAAAGCCCCACACGGCTTTGGGAGTCAGCGGGTCCATGTCCATGGTCTCTGACCCGTAGCACCAACAAGGCGACACGGTCAGCGACACTCCCACACCCGCGCGCGCAAACTTGTCGGCGCAATCGGCCGCTTCTGCGACACCGCCAATGCAACTGTCCGCTATGACACATTCGACCGGCAGACCGTTGGGATGGCGCAGGTTCTTCTCAAGAAAATCCGCTGCGGCTTTCGCCATGCCCATCGTCTGCTTCTCGAGCGATTCGCGTACGCCTTTGCGGCGTCCATCAATCGCCGGGCGAATACCGATCTTCGGCAATGTCCCCCGCAATCGGTTTTGCGGACCAACCATCTTCAGGTCGTTCTTCTTAGCCATGGTATTTTACCCCCTCCTATGGGAGCACAATTGTAACGCAAAGTTGAAACTTTGCATCCGGCGTTATTGCTCTATTTTAGCGGTAAAGGTGGGTATGGGGACGTAAAGACCGGGCAGGGGGGGGCGATCGGTAGGGCAAAGGTTCCTTGCCCCTCTTGCGGCCGGAAGTTCAGGCGCACCGAACCCGATTGCCCCAATTGCGGCGCGGCTCTTTCGCCAGGCGGCGCAGCGCGTTAGCGCGGAGTATGCGGCACACGGAGGCAGGCGTGGCGCGGACCTGCGTGAAGAACTCCCCTCCTGATTCAGGAGGGGTGGCGCGGCAGCGACGGGGTGGTTACCGTAGCGCCCGGCCTTTTTCAGCTCGGCGGTAACCTGCGAGAACTGGCCGAAGTAGCACAGGCACTCCTGCCTGTGGCATTTCCCTTTCACAGCCAGCAGGGTCGGCCGCGCCGACGGGAGAGGGCTGGCACGAGACCTGCACCTACGATTCAACGGCGCGCCATGGGCCCGCCCGCATAATGATCGGCCCGTTCCGTCTCCTTCCTTTGTCGAAGTCGTTCTCGTCGTCACCGGCATATGAGTTGCCATGGTGATGGTAGATTCGATGGCAACAGTAGTGGCGGTAGTAGCAAATGGTGGTTGGGATATTGGCCCTGCCGATGCGTTCTTGCGTCCCCTCGCTAATGCAATGCCAAATCACCGAGTTTATAGAGAACTGGCACTGCAATTGCACACTTAATAACGCCGTGAGGCATTTCCCTTTTAGGACGGGCACTTTGTCGATTCGCGTCCAGGTGGCTACAGCGCAATCGAACCTGGATTCTGACGAATTGACACAGATTCGGTCAATCATCAAGCGAGCCAACGCAAGAATAGCCGCATTGTTTTAGACGGATTGATGCTGCCACGAGCATTGACTCTTCCTAATCACATAACCTTTCCTTCGAAGTTCCAGGAGGCGTACGACCATGAAGAGACTTATCCTGTTTTTGTCGATCCTCATAATTTTGACCGGTTGCGGCGGCGGGAGCGGGACAAATTCCACGTCACCCATTTCTGTTGCACTTAATCCCTCGAGCACGACCACCATGGACCAGTCGCAAACCTTAAGTCTCGCCGCAACCCTGAGCAACGACTCCAGCAACAAGGGAGTCACCTGGAGCGTCTCTGGAACGGGTTGTAGCGGGAACGCTTGCGGAACCTTAAGCACCACGACAAGCGCGGCCACGTACACTCCCCCGTCGTCGGTTTCTTCCGCTCTTACCGTGGCCGTGACGGCGACTTCCGCTGCCGACACAAGCAAATCAGCGACGTGCACAGTAGTCGTCAATCCGGCGCTCCGGATTACGACGGCGTCGCTGCCCAGTGGGGTGGTGGCCCAAACCTATCCTAGCGCCACACTGAATGCCACCGGAGGGACGGGAAAGCTATCCTGGACCTTCACAGCGCTTCCGAGTTGGGTTTCGGCGACTCCTTCCGCCTCCGGTACCTCCGTAACGCTTTCGGGTTTGGGAATGGTCCCCGGGTCGGCATTGGGCGCGAACTTTTTTTCCGCGAGAGTGTCGGACTCTGCGTCGATCCCTTCGTCGGTGGCCCAACAGATCAGCATCCCGATCAACCCCTCGGCGATCTCTGTTTCGGTTAGCCCGGCAGCGACGACCACCATCGATCAGGGGCAGTTTGTTAAACTCACACCCACGGTCACTAATGACCCCAACAACAAAGGTGTGACCTGGAGCCTCGCCGGAACGGCATGTAGCGGGAATGCTTGCGGAAGCTTAGGCAGCACAACGACGGAAGCCGTATACACGCCGCCGTCGTCGGTCTCTTCTGCTTTAACCGTGACCGTGACCGCAACTTCCATTGCCGACACAAACCAATCATACACGTCCACGGTAATCGTCAACCCGGCGCCTGGCATTACTACGACATCGCTGGGAACCGGCACGGTGGGCACTTCTTTCAGCGCTCAACTTAGTGCCACCGGAGGGACGGGAACGCCCAACTGGATCTTCCCCACCCTGCCGAGTTGGCTGACCGCGAATTCTTCTTCCGGTGCTACCATAACGCTCTCGGGTACGGTTCCTGCCTCGGCTACACAACCGACACCGATCAGCGTAACTGTGACGGATGCGGTATCGGGGACCGTGAACAAGTCCTTTGACATCACAATCTATGGGGCAAGCGGAGGGCCGTTGACGATCCCAACGACGTCGCCGCTGTCCAACGGCAG
>CAYTMD010000125.1:0-8288 GCA_964438685.1 uncultured Acidobacteriota bacterium | reverse complement strand
CAGCGCAACTATCGGAGCTAGCGGTGGCACTCAACCCTACACCTGGACCTACTCCGTGTTGCCCGATGGATTAACTTCAACCCCCTCCAACGCCACGACCACGGCGGCACTTGCGGGCACGCCCACCGCCACGGGGACAGCGAAGGTCACTGTGACCGTGCAGGATTCGACTTTGCCAACCGCCTTGACTGCGCAGACGACCCTGAATATCACGATCAGTCCGGAAGCCTGTGGCACAGGGAACGAGTCAATCCTTAGCGGCCAATACGCCTTCAGCCTGAGCGGATTTAAATCGTCGGAGTACCTGGCTGCGGTCGGCTCCCTTACCGCGGACGGGAACGGAAACATAACCGCTGGCGAAGTGGATAGCAACGGCGCGCTAGGCGTTCAATATGGCGTCATCGATACCAAGGCCAGCAGCTACTCGGTGGGCTCGGACAATCGCGGTTGCGCCACCCTGGTAACTTCCTTTGGCACCTTCACCACGCGCTTCACGCTTGGTTCGCTCTCATCGGGTACGGCGACGGAAGGCCGTATGATTGAGTATGAGACCCCGGCAAGCACAAACGCCTATATCGCGACGGGCCGTATCCTGCAACAGACGCCTTCCTCATACACCGCCGGACTCAGCGGCAGCTATGCGTTCGAGGAGAGCGGGGTGGATCGCAATAAGGCCGCCCTAGGCGCCGTGGGGGTCATAACCGCTGGCGGGAGTTCATTCACCACCGGCGAGATGGATGGGAACGACGCCGGAATACCCAGTGGCGCCATCTCAGGCGTGACCGGTTCATATGCCAGCCCTGACCCCAATGGCCGCGTGACCTCATTTGCAACGTGGGCGGCCCAGCCAGTGAGCACCGTCGTGCTCTACATGGTGTCCAATTCGCAGGCCTTGTTGATGACGATGGATGATCCCGCCGGGAATGCCGTATTGAGCGGCGAAATGGACCTCCAGACTGGGACCTTCAGCAATACCTCTCTCAACACCAACGCGGCCGTTTATGCGAGTGGGCACTCGGGCGCGGGCAACGGGGATTCTGTGCTCGGAATTCTCAGTGAAAATATCACATCAAACTCCCTCACTTTGATCGGGGCGGAGGATGACTATACCAAGACGGGCACCTGGGGTTCCATGCTGTCGTCGTGCGGTTACTCGGTTGCGCAGAATGGCCGGGTCACGATCAGCGGCAGTGGGGCCTGTTCCGCCAATTTTGCCATGTATCTGACCGCTGCGAATACGGGCTTCCTGCTCGTAGGGGCGGAGAGTCCATTGGTTGGGTCCATGGAACGCCAGACATCAACGGTGTTCCCCACCGCGGGTACTTTTCACGGGGGCACGCATGCGGTGGTCAGCCAGGATCAGTGGACAGACCTGGATTTATTAACGCTGAACGGGAACAGTGTCAGCATGACCTATGACAACGCTGGAACCATCGGCCAGACGGCCGGCGGCAGCGCTCCCTTAGACACTTTCACCGTGAATCCCGATGGGACCTTCACTAGCGTGAACAATCCCGGGCACATCCTTGGGGTTATTATTTCCAGCACGAAATTCGTAACCGTCGATCACGTAGCCAACCAATACCCCAGTATATTGGTCTTCAAGCAGTAGCAGAGGCCTTCGCGGAAAAGGGCCTGGCCGCTCCGACAAGCCACGGCCAGGGCTCACGTGGCGTTGTGCAATCGTCGCCAGACCCCTTTTCCGCAAGTTCAAAAGTGCGGAGGACGGCCCTTGCCTTGTTCTGGCATTCCTCGTATTCGCGGGCGGGGACAGAGTCGGCCAAGTAACCCCTCATCCGGCCCGCGACGGCTGGCGAGAACGCCTGTCGCGGTCCACCTTCTCCCCTCGGAGAAGGCCAGGGAAAACATTATGGCGGGGTAAACCCGCCGCTACAACATTTGGGGAAAATCCGCCGCTACAGCCCTTTTTCGGCGAGTTCAAAGGCGCGGAGGACGGCCCTTGCCTTGTTCTGGCATTCCTCGTATTCGCGGGCGGGGACGGAGTCGGCCACGATGCCGGCCCCGGCTTGCAGGTAGGCGGTTTTATCTTTGATAAATACGGTGCGGATAACAATGCAGGAGTTGAGATTACCGGAAAAGTCGAGATAGAGCACGGACCCGCCGTAAAGGCCGCGGCGCGTGGGTTCAAGTTCGTCAATGATTTCCATGGCGCGGACCTTGGGCGCTCCGGTTAACGTTCCGGCGGGGAAGCAGGCGGCAAGCGCGGCGTAACTATCGGCGTCAGGACGCAGCTTGCCGGTAATCTGCGACACCAGGTGCATCACGTGCGAGTAGCGCTCGACGAACATGATCTCCTTGGGCTTTACCGAGGAGAATTCCGACACGCGGCCCACGTCATTGCGGCCAAGATCCACCAGCATGATGTGCTCGGCGCACTCCTTGGAGTCGGAGCGCAACTCCCCTTCCAGGCGCTTGTCTTCCTCCTCCAACTTCCCCCGTGGACGCGTGCCGGCAATCGGCCGGTACTCCACATCGCGGCCCGCCACTTTTACCAGCATTTCCGGGGAAGAACCCAGCACGGTGGACTCCCCCATGCGCAGGTAATACATGTAGGGCGAAGGATTGACGGCGCGTAACGCGCGGTAAACGTCAAAAGCCGGGACGCGCACGGGAACTTCCACTCGCTGCGAAAGAACCACCTGGAAGATGTCTCCGGCGCGGATGTATTCCTTGGAACGCTCCACCATGGCCTCGTATTTGGCGCGCGGCATGTTGGGACGCACCCGCAGCGCGCCTTCGGGGCGGCGAGCACGCGGGAGCTTCAGCGGCCGGCGCAGGCGGTTCTCCAGAAGATCAAGGTGGCGGCAGGCGGCATCGTACTTGGCCCGCAGACTTCCCTTCCCTTCCTCCGTCAGCACGTTCGAGATCAGGAAAAGCCGGTGCTGAACGTGGTCGAAGGCCAGCACGTTGGAGAAATACATAAAGACCGCGTCGTCCAAATCAACGTCAGGGGGAACGCGCGGAGGCAGGTGTTCCAACATGCGCACGGCTTCATAAGAAACATAACCCACCGCACCGGCAGTGAAGGGCGGCAGGCCGGGAATCTCCACGGACTTGTAACGCGCGCCCAGGCGGCGCAGGAACTCAAAGAGGTTGCCCGTCTCCTCTTCACGGTGCGCGCCCCGCCTCACGGTGATGCGGTCGCCGCGGCAGGAAACGATTTGAAAAGGGTCCATGCCGAAAAATGTGTAGCGCCCCACCCGCTCGCCACCTTCCACGCTCTCAAGCAAAAAGCTGTGCGGGTGCGAATTTGACTCGCGCCCATGCTGCGGTGAAAGACTGAGGAACGCGGAGACAGGACTCAGCAGGTCCGCCACAATAGTGCGATATACGGGAACCACGTTGCCCCGCTGGGCCAAACGTTTGAACTCGGCGAAATTGGGACTGGCATTGGTCATGGAGTTAAAGGCGATTCAAAATTCAAGATTCAAGATTCAAAAGGCAAAAGCAAAGAGCCAAGGCCGATTCAAAATTCAAGATTCAAAAGGCAAATTGAACCCTCGTCAAATAAACCTGAGCGATCGATATCCAACTTTCAACTATTTCAACCACTTCTGCCTTTTGACTTTTGCACTTTGCCTTTTGCCTTGCAGTTACGATTTCCGCGCACGCTCGCAGAAGAGCTACGCTCACGCCGGATGACCGAGCGCCTGGCGGACGGCTTGCTCCATCAGCGCGCGGGGAGCGGAGAGGCCGGTCCAGATTTCAAATTGCCGCGCTCCTTGCGCCACCAGCATCTCCAGTCCGGAAATCGTGGTCAGTCCACGGCCGCGCGCATCGTTCAGGAATCGTGTGGCGAGAGGGAAATAAACCATATCAAAAACTACGCGCACGCGCAGTCGCGCCAAGTCGATGGGGGTGCTGTCAACGTGGGGGTACATCCCTACCGGGGTGGCGTTGATGACGGCATCAACTTCCAAGCTCTCGGCGCTGTTCCAAGGAACAAGCTGTGCCGCCACTCCGCGCGCCAGGGCCCGCCCCATCGCCTCCCGCCGCGCCATGATGACCACCTCGGCGCCTTCCGCCCGCACGGCGTAAGCGGCTGCCCGCGCCGCGCCTCCCGCTCCGAGAATCAGAATGCGGCTGCCGGCAAGGCGCAAACGCTTGGTAAGAACTTCCACCACCGCGGCGGCGTCCGTATTCCATCCCAACCAACGGCCCCTCTGCAAGGCCACGGTATTGCACGCGCCAATGCGATTCGCCAGGGGGTCAATCCAATCGAGCGCACGAAGAATGGAACGCTTGAAAGGCATGGTCACGGCGAACCCTTGCAGTCCCGCCTCGCGCGCGAAGGTGAGGAAATCCGCCAGTCTGCCCGCCTGGCACGGCAGAAAAACCGCGTTCACATGCTTGGCCTGAAACGCCGCATTCTGCATGACAGGCGAAAGGGAAAGCGAAGCGTGCGATCCGAGCACTCCGTAAAGCTGCGTGCGGGCGTCAAGGCGTTCAATCCGGTAGACCGAGCGCATGACTTCCGCGGGAATCTGTCCCGCCGCCACCGGTGAATGGTTCAGTGGAGACGCGTAGGTGAACGCCGATCCCCACAGAAGAGAAAGCAACCGCGAGGGGATTCCCGAGGGGCCCATGGCCAATGCCACCAGCTTGGGGGTCTGCCGACGATGGGCTTTAAGCAGACGGCGAATTTGTAAGTTGTCTTTCAGGTAGCGCCCTTGCGTCGCGATCTTCACAATTTGCACGGGCAAGCGTACCAATTTGCGATAGGTCGCAGCCAGCGCGGGAGTCTTTTGAAAGTTGTGGTAGGAAACAATGATCCTGGCGGGCCGAAGTTCCTTCAGCATCGCCACGCCGGCCTTCTGCACCGATTCGATCTCGACGTCCACCGCCTGGCACCCCGCACGCACGGCAGCGGAGAGAATCGCCAGTTGAGTTTCCGTGGTCCCCCGCAGCATGCCTCCCGCAGTTGCTAGCCGACATGTGGCAATAGTCTGGGGAAAATGCAGGCGCATGAGCATCAGGCGTAATTGCGATTCCAATTGCGAGAAATCCTGAAGGGAATCCAGACGGAGTTCGTAGCCGACGGGCACACCCGACACATGCGTGGCAAGGGCCTCCATGGCGCTCAAAGTAGGCGCGGTCAAACTGACATAAATGCGAGGCGAATTCGACTTGGCCAAATGAGGTCCTCAGCTTTGGAAAATTGCAGGCTCAAACGCTTGAATATAAAGGTTTTGGGGGAGAAAAGGCAAGGGAAATGCCTCGAATGGTTGCTGCGGACAGGGTTGGGAAACGCCTGCCCAGTGAGAAATGTCCGCACAACCCCTTAGGATCAAATGGCTTAGGCTCGAATCGAGAAAGAGCTTAATTTTCTGTGACAGATTTTGGTAAGAAGGGTCAGCCCGGTGCTTGGAGTGCACCACCTTTACCAACAAGAGCGATCCCGGATCCTGCTGCGGAACTGTCGCTGGGGAGCAACGGTATTGTTCGCCGGCGATAAACCCGCGCAAGGCTATGTCACTGGACACGGCTAGCTGGATCGGTGCCTGGCGGGATGGCGGGTGGCACCATCATGCCGAGACCTTGCAGAAGCAGGACGGTGCGTTGCGCGGCGCCTCGCCATATAAGCTGGCAACCTTCACCTTGGCAGTTCTGCACGTAAACGTCGCCGCCCGAATATTCCAGGCTGCAATTCTTGAACTTGCAATTCACGTAGACACCATCGTCCAACACCACATGCTGATTCTCAAATGCCTGGTTCTCATATCGATTCATAGGTTTACTCGGGCCACATGCCGATTCAAAAGATCCCATGCCTTCCCGCGCTCCCAATTCCATCAGAGGAGGACGTGGGGGACTCAACCAAAGGATATGTCTTGATGAGGCTACCATCCACGTCACATGGATGCAAGGGGAGGGCAATGTTTGCCACTCGCCGTTCCCGGCCGGGGATCCCGCGATGCGTGATACAACCAGACAAATAGCCCGCGGCATTGCAGTATAGGGTAAGGGTATCGGTAGCGTCATGCATTGGCCTCCTATGGTGTAATACCGTCCATGAAAACCAAGCTCTGCTTCGGGATGATGCGGGGTGAGGCACTCGTCCCAAAACCATTTGGAAATTGCTTGCCAGGGTCTTGCCACCTTCCGCTTTCTGCGTTCTGCCTTCCGCCTTCTGCTTTTTGCCTTCCGCCTGCTACCTTCTTCCCTGCCGGCGAAAAGCCCCGCGAGCTACCTCTGTGCCGGGAACTCCGCACTAGGCTGCGGCGCCTGCCGACATTGAAAGGGTAACTGCAGTGCCGGCGTGGTGGGGGTGCAGAAGGGCATTAACACTTGCCTTCAACCGTACCAGGGCCGCGGAATGGAGCTGTGAAACGCGCGATTCGTCCACGTTCATCCGGTCGGCAATTTGCTTCATCGTCAGCTCCTGCTCGTAGTAGAGAGTAATGAGTTGGCGCTCGCGCTCACGCAGGTGGGAAAGCGCTTTGCCGAGAACTTCGCGCTTCTCGCGCTGGTAACACAACTCGAAGGGATCGTCGTCGTCACCGGCCAAAAGGGCGGGCTCAGCGGAGGGGCGCTTCGAGGTCGGACCCGCCGACAGGATGCGTCCACCAAAGTCGAATCCCACGCTCTGGATTTCGTTCAAGGTACTGTGCCACTGCGCCATGTCCATTCCCAGCTCCGCCGCAATCTCCTCATCCGTAACCGGACGGCCAAGCTTTACGCCAAGCTCGCGATAGACACGTTGAATCTTTTTGTTCTTGCGCCGCAAATCACGGGAAGCGGGATCGGCACTGCGCAGGCCGTCCAAAATTCCTCCGCGAACCCGATGGCGGGCATAGCTTTCCAACTTCACGCGCTTGTTGGTGTCAAATTTGGAAACAGCATCGACCAGCCCCACCACTCCATTGGAAATCAAGTCGTCCACTTCCACGTGAGCAGGCAGGTGTTCGCGAATCTTGAAGGCCATACGCTTCACCAGGGGAAGCATTTCGATCAAAAGCCGCTGCCGCTCCTGGGCTTGCCGGGCGCTTCTTCGTGCCGTGGAAATGACGCCGGAAGGCACGGAGGAGGGCCGGCGTGAAATCATCGCGCGACGAAGGGCCGGTGCTGCTGCGTTGCTCATCTGCTCGTAGGTGGAGATGGTCTGGGTTGCCATGAAAACCTCGTTCACTCTTGGAATGGCCCCTTTACGTGGCCGGCGCCGTGCGACCTTGGGTCTCTGCGCTGACCTTAGAAATTGCAAAGATTGGGCCAATGATCCCGCGGGCGATGCAGCAGAAGAAATGAACCACGGCTAGCCTCTTTAAAGAAGCAAGCACTGAGGGATGGAAGGCGCGGCGTAAAGGTCGCGGATAGCGGCGAGGGCCGGAAGAGGCGGGTGACGATGGAAAAATAAAAAGCTTATTTTCAAACACTTACGGATCGTTTTCGAGGCTGGAGGAAGCGGCGGGCGTAGCATTTTGGGCGCCCGGTCAGGCTGGCTGATGGACCTTCTGCGCGTGCAGGCATCCGCGTCGGGCGGCAAGAATTTTCCTGGCCGATGGCCGTGGCGTGGCGTCCGGGATTCATCGCCCCGTCCCATAATGGGAGAGCCGGAAGCGTCAGGAACCGGTGCCAAAACGTTGGCTCCGATTCCACGATCGTTGCACACTCTCTCAAGCCCGGAACCAAATAAGCCGATAGATAGTGTGAAGAAAGCAGAATGAACCGCCGGAGGGTCAGCGGGCAGGTTGCGCCCAAGCGCCTCCAGCTTCATCTTTCTCCAAGCGTCGATGGTGGGATGCCGTGGGTGAACTGCGCGTCCGGAGCGGAACCGTCCGCTCCGGACCGGTTCAAGGTTGGTGGAGGCCAAATCATTGGAGCGAGGACCAGGGGAATTAATGCGGCGTTTTGCCTGAGGACTTCGGACTTTCGCACCTTTTCCCAAATTGGGACGAAAGTTTCAGTTTGGAATCCTCTTTGGCCCGCCGCGCTCGCGCTTCTCCTGGTCGTGAGCATTGAGGTGAAAAAAAGGGACAGCGAGAGACTATTCCGGCCAGGGGACCGAACGTTGGCGGGCCATAGGCGTTGAAATAACGGCTCGCGATACCCGAAAGCCCGTGACACGGGCTTTGATTAGAGGCGCTGGACCACGGAGCGTATTCAGCCACGGAGTGGCGTGGTCATTTGGCCCATGGCGAGCCAGCCGTGGAATCGTTTGCGGGAACTATAATATTTTAAGCCCCGTAGGGGCGCGGTCAGCATGACCCGACGACGCCCCTACGCCCGGATTATTCATGAAAGAGATAACGCCGAGACGACTTAAGAGC
>CAYTMD010000124.1:0-14146 GCA_964438685.1 uncultured Acidobacteriota bacterium | reverse complement strand
GTGTGAAACTGTACGCCTTGCTTTGCCCTCAAGAAGATTCGTGAATAATCCGGGCGTAGGGGCGGCGTCGGGACAATCCGACATCGCCCCTACAGGGCTCAGAATATTTTGGTTTCGGCGTACTTTCCCACGGCTGGCTCGCCATGGGCTAAATTACCGCGCCACTCCGTGGCTAAATACGCTCCGTGGTCCAGCGTCTCTAACCCAAGCCCTTGTCACGGGCGCTGCGGGGATTCTCGAAGTTATTTCAACGTCAATGGGGGCCGGGGGTGAGGGGGTCAAGTCCGGACCAGTAAGCTTAAGTGAACAGCATTGGGGTTAGACAGCCTGACCCGCTTCATAAGCGCTAAGATAGGCGTGGTTTCAAAGAAAGTGTCAGCCCGCCTCGCGAACTCTCAGTTGCCAGGGAAGATTATCGTACTGCTTGTGTTCAAGCTGGGATTCCCATGGTCCGATGATTGAAATGCCTCATAGAAATAGTTTTTTGTGATATAAAAATAAAGATATACTTTCAGGGAATCCAAAGAATCACAGCAAATTATTCTGGACCAGGTGTAGAGGTTGCAGTCGCAGCCCACGTCCAAGAACTATGGGGATGAAAAGTGCCTAAACCATTTCGCGCTTCCGTCACTGGTAGTTACCCCCGGCCCGTGCAGCCCGCTGACACCCTGAAGAAACCCACGCTTTCCCGCGAGGAGGCTGACGATATCATTCGCTGGGCAGCGCGTGACCAGGTCGACGCAGGCCTTGATGTCATCACCGACGGCGAGGGGCGTCGCGAAAACATGTATTACTTTTTTCAGAAGCGGCTGGATGGCCTGTCGTTCAAGGAAATGGTCTACCGGACATACGGCGACGCGGGATTTGGGATCGAAATTGCCTCCGTGGTGGATAAGCTCGGGAACCCGCGTTTCGATCTGGTGCACGATTGGAAGACTGCCCGCGAGGCTGCTCCGCCGCATGTTGAGGTCAAGTTAACCTGCACCGGACCCCATCTGCTCGCCAAGTTTTCAAATAACAAGCGCCCAGACCTCTATCCCACTGACAAGGACCTGGCGCTGGCATACGCCGGGATACTCAACCAGGAACTCAAGGAAGTGGTGCGCGCCGGATGCGAGTTTATTCAGTTCGACGAACCTGCCTGGACTGCTTTCCCGGAAGAAGTGGTGTGGGCCGCCGAGGTTTTGAACCGGACCATTGACGGGCTGAACGTGAAGATCGGCCTGCATGTGTGCGGTGGAAATCCACGCCGCAAACGTGTGTACTTCACCCGCTACGACGACCTTGTGGAAGGCTTCCGGCTGGTAAAGATCGACCAGGCGTCGCTGGAATACTGTACCCTGAGCTACAACATGCTGACGCTTTGGGATAAATGGAAGTTCCGGGGCGAGTTTGCCGTGGGCGTCGTTGACCAGCGCAGCGATGCCATAGAATCCCCGGAGACAGTGGCCCAGCGAACGCGTCCGGTGCTGGAATACTTTGACCCGGAACGCGTGTTGATCACATCCGAGTGCGGATTCCAGCATGTTCCGCTGGAGATTACCCGGGGCAAGCTGCGTGCTCTGGTGGCGGGTGCGCACAGCCTGCGCGAGGGGATGGCGCCGCAGTAGGTTGATGAAGAGTGTGTAACGGCGGCTTTACGCCGCCATTGTGCGTTGAGATGATTGGAGATTTGGCGGGGTAAACCCGCCGCTACGCTGCCCCAGAGATTTGGCGGGGTAAACCCACCGCTACCTTGCCCCAGACGGAAGAAAGGATTGCCGCGACATGAGTTTCCTGGTGACAGGTGGCACAGGGTTCATAGGGTCGAACGTGGTTCGGTGCTTGCTCCAGCACGGAGAGCGGGTCGTATGCTTTGACCGATCCCCCGACCGGGAAGTCATGCGCCTGTTTTCATCGCATGTCGAGGTGATCTCGGGCGACGTGGGTGATCGCCAGGAGGTTGCCGCAGTTTTCAAAAACCACCCGCATATCGACCACGCCGTGCACCTGGCCTATATGATGGGGGCTGAGTCGGAGGCTGATCCGCCCGCCGCCATGCGGGTCAACGCGCTGGGAGCAGTGAATCTGTTTGCTGAAGCCTGCGCCCACGGTGTTAAGCGAATCGTGTTTACGAGTTCAGAATCGGTGTACGGAAAGAGCCAGGCAGTTTACGGCGACCGCCCGGTGAATGAAGACGATTTCTGCTCCCCGCGGGATCACGCGCTGAATTACTCGCTCACCAAGCTCCTGAATGAGCACCTGGCTGGCAAGTACGAAGCGCGTTATGGAATCCCCATTGTCTCGGTACGCCCCCCGGTAGTTTTCGGGCACGGGAGAAAGCGCGGCACCACAGCCTGGGCGAGTGACTTCGCCAGCCTGCCCGCACAAGGACTGCCTGTGACGCTTCCGTTTCCGGAGAGCGATTCGAATTCTTATATCTATGTTGCGGACCTGGCGGAGGAGATCTACCAGCTTTCCGCCAAGCCTTCGTTGGCCTACCGTACCTACAACACGGGAGGGCATACGCTTACTGCGCCGGAGTTGGCGGCCTTGGTGCGTGAGTTGCTGCCGGACGCGCAAATCAGCTTCAGCCCTGACAAGCAGAATTCACCCTTCATCTACCGCATGGATGATCAGCGGATTCGCCAGGAGTTGGGATGCCTGTTACGCCCGATGCGCGAAGCGATAAGGGACCATATTGAGGAAGTCCGGCGCCGGCAGTCGCTAGCGTAGCGTCCAGTAATTGGCTGGACAGCGCTTCGGCTGTAGCTTCGGCTGTAGCGCCGGCATCCTGCCGGCACCGGAAAATGCCGCCGGGATGGCGGCGCTACGAAGAGTAGGCCGTCACGGCATTTTGCGTACCTCAGTAGGGCTATCCTGAAGGGCCTGGTCAAATGGCACATAGAACGGGGTCGCTTCGCTTGCGGGGAGTGACGTGGAATCATACCCGGGGGTACGTCCCGATGGTGGCCACCGCACAGCGCTTCGGAGAGTTGAATCCCGGCGTGGAAATCATCTGGGAGAAACGGTCGCTGCAGGAGTTCGCTGACCAGGCGATCGATAAGCTGGCCGAGCGTTACGACCTGCTGGTGATCGACCACCCGTGGGCCGGGTTCGCTTCCGCATCGCACTTGCTTCTGCCTCTGGATGAGCATCTGCCGGCGTCATTCCTGGCTGAGCAAGCGGCGAATTCCGTGGGACCGTCGCACCGAAGTTACTGCTTCCACGATCACCAATGGGCCCTGGCGATTGACGCCGCCGCGCCGGTTGCCTCATGGCGGCCTGACCTGCTTCCTGCCGACGATCTGCCGCGAAAGTGGGATGACGTGCTTAATCTCGCGCGTCGGGGCAACGTGCTGATGCCGGGCATCGCGGTGGACACGTTGATGAACTTCTACATGGTCTGCTCGACGCTCGGAGAAGATGTCTGCCAGGCCGCGGATTGTGTGGTTTCTCAAGAGGTCGGCGTCCGGGCACTGGGCATGCTGCGGGAGTTGGCGCGCGTGCTCGATCCGGCCTTCTGGAATCTCAACCCCTTGGGAGTTTACGAGGCGATGACGCTTACTGACCGCTACGCCTATTGCCCCTTTGCTTACGGTTATAGCAACTACTCGCGGCCTGGTTACGCGCGCAGGCTGCTGGAGTTTGGCGAAATGGTGGAGATCGACGGCCGACGGTGCCGCACCACGCTGGGCGGCGCGGGCCTCGCGATCTCTTCCCGGTGCAAAGAGGTCAAGGCCGCCCTGGATTATGCTGCTTTCGTCGCGGATCCGGTTTGCCAGCGAACGCTCTATTACGATAGTGGCGGACAACCCGGCCATCGCTCCGCCTGGCTGGACGACCACGTCAACGCGGCGAGCTGCAACTATTTCCTCAACACGCTGCCGGCTCTCGATCGAGCATTTCTGCGGCCGCGCTCCCCCGGATACATCTATTTCCAGGACCGCGCTGGCAACCCGATTCGGGATTACATGCAGAACGGCGGTGACGAGCGGGCGGTGCTGGCGAGCCTGAATGCGCTCTACCAGAAGTCGCAAAAGGAGATTCCGCAATGAGGCCACTGGAAGGCCTGACGGTTCTGGAGTTCGCCCAGTATATGGCCGCACCGTCAGCGGGATTGCGGCTGGCGGACCTCGGCGCACGCGTCATTAAGATCGAACGGCCCCGGAGCGGCGAGGGTGGCCGGCAGATCGCCATCAAGAACCTTTTCGTCGACGACGATAGTCTGGTGTTTCATACCATCAACAGAAACAAACAAAGCTTCGCCGCCGACTTGAAGAATCCGGACGATTTGGCCACCGTAAAGCGACTTATTGCCCGTGCTGACATTATGACCCACAACTTCCGCCCTGGGGTTATGGCGAAGATTGGCCTCGATTGGCACTCTATCCATCATCTGAATCCGCGCATCGTCTACGGTGAAGTGACCGGCTATGGGCAGGACGGTCCATGGAAAGACAAGCCCGGACAGGATTTGCTGCTTCAATCGCTTTCGGGACTGACCTGGCTCAGCGGTAACGCGGATCAAGGCCCGGTGCCGATGGGCTTGGCCATCGTTGATATTCTCTGCGGCACGCATTTTGTGCAAGGGATCCTGGCCGCTCTGATCCGCCGGTCCAAGACCCAAAAAGGCGCGCTTGTGCAGGTAAGCCTGTTGGAGTCGATCATCGATTTCCAGTTTGAAGTTATCACCACGCATCTGGCTGATGGCGGATTGCTGCCCCAGAGGAGCAAGCGTTCCGGCGCCCACGCCTACCTCGCCGCGCCCTATGGTGTTTACTCGACCCAAGATGGTTACATCGCCCTAGCCATGGGTGATCTGGTAAAGGTGGGCCGTCTGATCGGATGCACGTCCATCGAGACGTACACCGACCCCTCAACGTGGTTCACCCGCCGCGATGAGATCCAGCAGATCCTTGCGGACCGATTGCTGACCAAGCCCACAGCGCATTGGCTCACAGCCTTGCAGGCCGCCGGCGTGTGGTGCTCGGACGTGTTTGACTATGCCCGGCTGCTGGCCCATGAGGCGTGGCACGTGCTGAAAATGGACCAGATTGTTCGGCGCACGGGCGTGGAAATCCATACCACACGATGCCCGATCCGCATTGACAACGAAATTCTATTCAGCCCCAAAGCCGCGCCGCGCGTGGGCGAGGATAACAAGTCCATCCAAGAGGAATTGAACCATGCCTGAAAGCACACCCCCAGAAAAACATCAGCAGATCAAAGTGTGGAATGCCGAGGACTGGCTTTATGAGGAATTTGAAGTTGGGCGCAAAGACCGCTCGATCCGCAGGACGATCTCCGAGGGTGAGGCGATGCTCTTCAACAGCCTCGTTCTGGATATGCACCCGTATGTGGGTGATGAAATCTTTGCCAAAGAGAAAGGAGTTTTCGGCCGGCGGTTGGTGGCGGGATCCATGGTCTTCAGCTATGGGCTGGGACTGATGGCGCACAATAACGTCAACACCTTCAGCTACGGTTACGACAAGCTGCGGTTCATAAAGCCGGTGTTTATCGGCGATACGATTTACACCATCCGCACCAACCTGGAGAAGCAGCCCAAATACAAGGAAATGGGATTGGTCCGCGTCAGCTACGAGGTCTTTAAAGGTGAAGGAGAGCTTGTGCTCTACTGCGAGCATTTGCAGACGGTGAAGTACCGCTACCCCGAGAAATATGCGGATCAAGTTCCGAAGAAGGGAACAGGTGATAGGTGACACTGGGCCAGTTTTTTTCTCAGTGGTCTCTGTGGCCTCCGTGGTGAATTTTTTTCTTTGAGTGCGGAAGAACAAGTGTCCAAGGTATGGCAATGCAGAATTCAGATAACATCGCGCCGTTGGACGGCATCCTGGTGGTTGATCTGAGCCAGTTCCTCTCGGGCCCTTGTGCCAGTCTACGCCTTGCGGACCTTGGGGCGCGCGTCATCAAGGTTGAGAAGCCGGTTACGGGCGACCTCTGCCGGCAGCTTTACGTGTCGAACGTGCGGCTGGACGGCGAGTCCACGGTTTTCCACGCGATCAACCGCAACAAGGAGAGCATTGTCCTGGACCTCAAGACTCCCGCGGGGATCGAACAGGTAAAGAAGCTGATCCGCCGCGCCGACGTGGTGATGCACAACTTCCGGCCGGGCGTGATCGAGAGGCTGGGCCTTGGGTACGAGAGCGTGCGGCAGTTGAACCCGCAGGTTGTCTACGGCCAGATCAGTGGCTATGGGCAGGAAGGTCCGTGGCGCGACCAACCGGGCCAGGACCTGCTGCTGCAGTCCTTGTCAGGTCTCACATGGCTCAGCGGCGATGCCGGACAGGGACCGGTGCCGATGGGGTTGGCAGTGGCCGATATTCTTTGCGGAATGCACCTGGTGCAAGGAATTCTGGCCTGCCTGGTTCGCCGATCCATTACCGGGCTGGGCGGGTTGGTGGACGTTAGCATGCTTGAATCGGTGCTGGATTTTCAGTTTGAGGCCATTACCACCTACTTCCACGACGGCGGCCAGCCGACCCAGCGCACCGCGTCGAACAACGCTCATGCTTATCTTGGCGCGCCGTATGGCGTCTACCGAACGCGCGATGGCTACCTCGCATTGGCAATGGGACGCGTTCCGCAGCTTGGCGAACTCTTGGCATGTGACGCACTCCTCGATTTTCCGGACCCCGCCACGTGGTTCACTGAGCGCGACCGCATCAAGGCGATCCTTGCCAGGCATCTCGCCACGGAGACCACCGCCCACTGGCTGTCTATTCTTGAACCTGCGGACATCTGGTGCGCCGAGGTCCTCGATTGGAAAAGGCTGCTTCAGCACGACGCCTTCAAAGTGCTCGGGATGTTGCAAACGGTTGAGCGCGGCAATGGAACCGCTTACCAGACTACTCGTTGCCCAATTCGCATTGACGGCCAAAGGCTGTACGGAAAGAAGGGCTCGCCCGACCTTGGTGAAGACACGGACCGAATAACCGCGGAGTTTAATGCGACATAGCGCCGGGGTGGTTATCCGCGGTGAGGCGTTTTTCCGCCTCCCGGCGCGGGCGGAGCAACAACTGGCCCTTCGAGGGTGCTTTCGACAACTCTTGCGCACAAGGTGCGATCCGGAGTCTCCAAAGACGAGAACGAGTCAAAGCTGGAATGGGGACGGAAGGCCAAAACCAAAACCCTGTTTTCTAACCCTACAAGGGAGGTGTACGCGATGCTCAAATCCATCGCCATCGTGGTCGGCAGCTACCTGCTGTCGATTGTTCTTGTCCTGGCAACGGACCCGTTGCTCTCACGCCTGTTCCCGGGCGATTTCGTCAGGGGCCGTGTCCCCTCTACCACCCCGCTCATCGCGAGCACGGCGTGTTTCGTCGCCATCTCCATCCTTTGTGCTTGGCTCTGCGCCCGCTTTGCTCCGGGCCGTGCCGCGCGGAATGTGCTCTGGTTCTTTATCATCGGGGAAGTGATGGGCATTGGCGCGACGATCCCCAACTGGAGCAAGGGCTGGCCACACTGGTACTGGCTCTCCTGGCTGCTCACCTGGCCGGTGAGTTGCTGGATCGGCCTGCTCCTTGCCGGGAGCCGGGCAGAAGTCCGCCACAAAGATTGACGCAAGCGCCGTCCGGCACTTGTGGCGACATCGTCGGAAGGGCGGCACTTCCCGCCTTCGATAATTGAAACTGAAAACGCAACAGACGATGAGGACAGGACGTGCCGGGCTAAATCCGGGCGCTACGACGGTGAACACAGTTCCACCCCTAAGGTGGGCGCACGAAATTCTGCCCTAGCGAAACGAAAGACCTCACAACTGTGCGTTGGCCTGGGTGCTGCGGTTAGCGGACTTAATGGCAAAATTTTATTTTTCTTGTTGAATTCAACATCATTTTCTGGTATTGCTGCTGTCCATAATGTCGGGTTCCGAAGGCCTTTCCCTCGCAGGAGGTCCTCGTGGATTCGAACCGACAGGCATCAACCTACAGCCTTCTTCGCCAGCACGGCGTTGACCGTCGAGATTTCCTTAAGTTCTGCACCGCCATAACCGCATGCATGGGCTTGGAAGCAACCATGGTGCCGCAAGTCGTCGCGGCCATGGAAACCAAACCCCGAATTCCCGTCCTCTGGCTGCACGGCCTGGAATGCACCTGTTGCAGCGAGAGCTTTATTCGCAGCTCTCATCCGATCACCCAGGACGTTGTCCTGAACATGATCTCGCTTGATTACGACGACACGCTGCAAGCCGCCGCCGGTGAGCAGTGTGAAGAGATTCGCAAGAAGATCATGAAGGACTACAAGGGTCGCTACATCCTGGCGGTGGAAGGTAATGCCCCCACCAAAGATGGAGGCGTGTACTGTACGGTAGGGGGGCGGAGCTTCCTCGATATCCTCAAGGAAACTGCCGAAGACGCCCACGCTATCGTCGCATGGGGGTCCTGTGCCTCCAATGGGTGCGTGCAGAATGCCCACCCCAATCCCACCGGTGCGGAGCCCATCAAGCGGATCATCTCCCACAAGCCGATCATCAACGTGCCGGGCTGCCCGCCCATCGCCGAAGTCATGACCGGAGTCCTCACCTACATCCTTACCTTCGATCAGTTGCCCGAACTCGATCGCAACGGTCGCCCCAAGATGTTCTACGGCCAACGTATCCACGACAAGTGTTACCGCCGCGCTTTCTTCGATGCTGGCCAATATGTGGAAGCATGGGACGACGACGGTGCGCGCAAGGGCTGGTGCCTTTACAAAATGGGCTGCCGCGGGCCCTCCACTTACAATGCCTGTTCATCCATGAAGTGGAACAATGGGGTGAGCTTTCCCATCGGCAGCGGTCATCCCTGCATCGGTTGCTCGGAAGAGAATTTCTGGGACAACGGGCCGTTCTACAAGCGCCTGTCCTCAATTCCCGCGCCCGGCATTGATTCCACGCCCGATGCGGTGGGTAAGACCCTTGTGACCTTGACCGGCATCGGCGTTGCGGCCCATCTGGCTTCTTACTGGGTCCGCCGCGCCACCGGAAAAGAACTACCCGGCAGCGGCACTGAAAAGCCTGCGGAGAAGGAATAGGAGGAAGCCATGACGAAAAGAGTCGTTGTCGATCCCGTCACACGCATCGAAGGGCATCTGCGCGTTGAAGCCATGCTGGATGACAGCAACCACATTCAGGACGCCATGAGCAGCGGCACCATGTGGCGCGGCATCGAAGTAATCCTGCAGGGGCGCGATCCGCGTGATGCCTGGGCCTTTACCGAGCGCATTTGCGGCGTCTGCACCACAGTCCACGCGCTGGCCAGCGTTCGCGCAGTGGAGAATGCCCTGGACATCCAGGTTCCGCCCAACGCCGATCACATTCGCAACATCATGTTCCTGACACAGTATGTGCAGGATCATGTGATCCACTTTTATCATCTGCACGCGCTCGACTGGGTCGACGTGGTCAGCGCGCTGAAAGCTGATCCCGCCGCCACCTCCGCCCTGGCCCAGAAGGTTTCCCCCAAGTGGCCGCTGTCCACTCCCGGTTACTTCGCCGACGTGGCCGGCACGGTCAAGAAGTTCGTCGATTCCGGCCAGCTCGGTATTTTCCAGAACGCCTACTGGGGACACCCCGCCTACAAACTGCCGCCGGAAGCCAACCTGATGGCGGTGGCCCACTACCTCGAAGCGCTGAAGTGGCAAAAGGAAATCATCAAGATTCATACGGTCTTTGGCGGCAAGAATCCCCACCCCAATTACCTGGTGGGCGGTGTTCCCAGCGCCATCGCGATGCAGGGCGACAATGCCATCAACATGGAACGGCTCAATCTGATTCGCGACCTCATTCCCCAGGCGATCAACATTGTGGAGAATCTCTATCTTCCCGACCTGCTGGCGGTTGCCTCTTTCTATCCCGAATGGACCAAAATCGGTGGCGGCCTCGGCAACTACATGGCTTACGGTGACCTGCCCCAAAACGGAATCGGAGACATCTCCAAGTTCCGCATCCCCCGCGGCATTATTCTCAACAAGAATCTCGCGGAAGTTCTTCCCGTAGACCCCGCGGACCCCGCACAGATTCAGGAGGAGATTGCTCACTCCTGGTATAAGTATCCGGGCGGCCAGAGCGGCTTGCATCCTTATGATGGGGTAACTGACCCCAACTACACCGGCCCCCAACCGCCTTATCAGGAACTTGACGAATCCAAGGCCTACTCCTGGTTAAAGAGCCCAAGGTGGAAGGGCAACGCGATGGAGGTGGGTCCGCTTTCGCGGATGCTGGTGGGCTTCGCCAGCGGCCGCACGGACTATAAGGACGTCGTCACTGAAGCTTTGGGCCAGCTCAAGGTTGGACCTGACGCGCTTTTCTCCACGCTCGGACGAACAGCGGCTCGTGGCCTCGAAACCCGCCTGGCGGTCCACTGGTTACAGGACGAATTCGACCAGCTTCTGGCCAATCTTAAGAACGGGGACTCCTCTACGGCCGACACGCGCTCTTGGAGCCCGGAAACCTGGAAGGCCGAATCCAAGGGTTACGGCTTTACCGAAGCTCCCCGCGGTGCTCTCTGCCACTGGGTGCAGATCAAGGATCAGAAAATCGCGAACTACCAGATCGTCGTTCCCAGCACCTGGAACGCTTCTCCGCGCGACGCCAAAGGCCAGCACGGCGCCTATGAATCGGCCCTCCTGGGCACTCCCATGGCCGATCCCAAGCGCCCACTCGAAATCCTGCGCACCATCCACTCGTTCGATCCGTGCCTTGCCTGCGCGTCGCACGTCATCGGTCCGAATGGCGAGAAACTCGCGGAGGTTATCGTCCGCTGAAGGAGACTCTGATGGCATCCGTCACCTATCGATCCCTCGGCCCGATTCCCAGGGAGGAAAGCTTCGGGCGAAAATACGTCTGGCAGCTTCCTGTCCGTATCGCCCACTGGGTCAACGTCCTCGCCATTACCACGCTCTTCTGGACGGGCCTCTACATGGCGTCTCCCATCCTTTCACCCAACGGCGAGGCGTACCGGCACTTCGTGATGGGCCGCATCCGCGAGATACACTTCATCGCCGGCTACACTCTGTTGTTCTCATTCCTGTTGCGCGTTTACTGGTTCTATGTGGGCAACAACTACGCCCGCTCCGGTTTCCCATTTGTCTGGCGTGCTGCATGGTGGGCCGATCTCAAGGAGCAAGGCATGCGGTACTTGCGCCTGGAGCGCGGCAATGTCCACTTGGGCCATAACGCCCTCGCCGGGGCTTCTTATACTTTCTTCGTGATCTTTTTGGGTTGGTGCCAGATACTGACGGGCCTTGCCCTTTACTCTGAAGACAACCCGGGGGGATTCTGGGACAAGCTGGTGGGCTGGATCATCCCCCTCCTCGGGGGTTCATTTCGGGTCCACATGTGGCACCACACTCTGGCTTGGAGCTTCGTGGTTTTTGCCATTCTGCACATCTACATCGTTCTGTTCGATTCGCACCAGTTTCGCAACGGCCTGATCACCTCCATCATTTCCGGCTACAAGTTCTACGAGGAAGGTGATCTCGACCATGACCGATGGCTTAACTGACATCCTGGTGCTCGGACTCGGGAATCTGCTCCTCAGCGATGATGGCCTCGGCTTGCGCCTGGTGGAGACCCTCGCCGCTGAAGGCTCTGCTGCTGACTTTCTTGATGGCGGCACGCAGGGACTTGCCCTCCTGGCGTACCTCGCCAACCGCTGCGCCCTGATCATCCTTGATGCCGTCGCACTGGGGGCGCCACCCGGCACCGTTCACGTGCTCCAGGGTGACACTCTTTCCGCTCACCACGCCGTCACTGCCCATGGAAGTAATGCGCTGGAACTGCTTGCTGCCGCCCGCCTGATCGGCGACCTGCCACCCTCCGTCACCATCATCGGCATCGAGCCTGAATGCATCACCACTGGCATCGGGCTGTCGCCCGCCGTCGAAGCCGCCATTCCTGAAGCTCTTTCCCGTGCGCGTACAGCGTTGGAATCCGCTATTCGAGAGGTTGCGAGCCCTGGTTAAGGACCCTCGAAAGCCGCCACCAGCGCCGTCCGGAACTTGTCCCGACATGTTCGGGAGGGCAGGCAATCTAAGTGGCGTGATTATCTTTTTGTCTGCACCAAGCCCTTACTCTCAGGCCGCGTGCGATCCGTTGCAGAATGGCTTGTTGTCGGACCTGCCGCATCTGCACAAGGTCACGCGATTGCGGATCTCGTAGGCTTTTCCGTCGGCCGAAATCACCGTAACGCCACCGCGCACCCAAATGGGCCCGCTGACCTTCCTGGCTGTGTCCTCGATCAGTCCGATCGACGGTTCAAACTTCGGTTCGATGGGTTCGCCTGTTTCTCGATTCCAGGCCACTAACCGCCCGGCGGGACAATGGCCAGCTTCGTGTTCCACCAGTCGTCTGGCTTCGGAATTATTTGTCTGTTCAACCAGGTTCCAGACCCTGCCTTTCGGATCGCAGAACCGGGCGAACGCACACAGATTCTCCGCGTCGGTAAGCAGCATCATGGGGCCTTCAATCGTTTCTGCTTGCTCCCGATAAGGCCGATTAGATGCCGTTTCCGCGCCTTCGAAATGGACCTTCTTGTGGGTGCCATCGCAGAAGGGTTTGTTGGCGGAGTGGCCGCACCGGCAGAGGGCATATTGCTCCTGTGCCGGGTACTTCTTTCCTTCCCGGTACTCGAGCGATTCGCCCTCCTCATTGGTGACAATCCACTGCTCGCTCAGTGGCAAATTTCCGCTTACGACGTATGGGCCGTCTTTGGTAACTTGAATCTTCCTGTTGGGTTGTTCGATTTTTTCCATGGTGATTGCCTCCACGATAACGCACCGGTCGCAATTGTCAGGAACCTGCGAAGACAAGGGAGCAACACGCCACGCTCGTCCGATGGAACACTATCGACCAGGCCCTTTATGTTGTTCCCGCGTTTGCGTGTCGTTAGCCCCCAGCTCGACTCTCGCAAGTATTGCCCTCTTCTGATTGAAAGTCCACTGCTACGACGGCGGGCGTAGTGCCGTCCTTTCGGGTGGCATGTGGACGTAGCGCTGACCCTCTAAGTCGGCACTTTCCGCCTTCGGAAATCGAATTTGAAAACGCAACAGACAACGGAAATAGGACGTGCCGGGTTAAAGCCCGGCGCTACAGCTTGTAGGGCACCCTTGGGTGCGCTTGGGACGCATGTCTGCATGTAGTTCGGCCGCGCCGTGGTGCCCGCTCTTAGCGGCAATCACTCTGCTACAATATTGAATGGGCGAGGATGCCCCCGGCGACGGCGATAGTGGTCCTTACCGTCGCACGGAGAGGAGAATTGATGCTTTACAGGAAGGTACCGAAGACGGGTGATGAATTATCGATTCTGGGATTCGGCTGCATGCGTCTTGCACAGAAGAATAACAAAATCGACGAAGAGCGGGCGGCAGGCCAGATCCGCTACGCCATCGATCATGGAGTGGACTACATCGATACGGCTTGGCCCTATCATGGAGGTGAAAGCGAGCCGTTTGTCGGCCGCGTCCTCGCCGGCGGTTATCGCGAGCGGGTGAAAATCGCCACCAAGATGCCGGCCTGGCTTGTCCAAAGCCGTGCGGATATGGACCGCTTTCTCGATGCGCAGCTCAAGAAACTTGCGACGTCGCAGATCGACTACTATCTTGTCCACTCGCTGAATGGAAGCACCTGGGACCAGGTGGCGGCACTTGGCGTCGCAGAATTTCTCGACCGGGCGCAGGCGGACGGACGAATCGCGAACGCCGGCTTCTCATTTCACGGGCTCCGTGAGGAATTTAAACGCATCGTTGACGCCTATCCGTGGAAGTTCTGCCAGATTCAATATAACTACCTCGATGAGGAAAACCAGGCCGGTACCGAGGGGCTTCAGTACGCCGCTTCGAAGGGCCTCGGCGTAATCGTTATGGAGCCCCTCCGTGGTGGCGCGCTGGCTGCTTCTCCTCAACCTCCTGCCGTTCAAGCCCTCTGGCAGGAAGCTGGAAGCCGTCGGACTGCCGCCGAGTGGGCTCTGCGGTGGGTTTGGAACCACCCCGAAGTGACCGTGGTCTTATCGGGCATGAACGATGAGGCCCAGGTGGAAGAGAATCTGAAGGTCGCGGCGGATGCCCGGCCGGGTTCGCTCACCGACGCGGAAGTCAACCTGATCGCCCGAGTGGGCAGGAAATACCGCGAAATCATGAAGGTCGGCTGTACGGGCTGCGGGTACTGCCA
>CAYTMD010000123.1:0-14148 GCA_964438685.1 uncultured Acidobacteriota bacterium | reverse complement strand
ACGGCTTACGCCGTGGGCTACGATCTTACGCCGCTACGCGGCTGGTACCGTCGCGATCTTAGGTTAACGCTTATGGGCACGAGGCCTGCCCCCACGTCGTGGAAATTACTTCCCAATTGTTGCCGCGTCAAACCCCTCGTCGAGCGCCGCGATTTTGGGAAGCCACAACCGATACTGGTCGAGCGAGAAGGGCGGCATCCCTTGCATGTAGTGATTTGCGTACTTCTTGCCGTTCGCGGTCCACTCAATCAAGAAAAGCCGCTTGCCGGAATGGAACACGGGAATGGTTCCGAGTTCGAGATTTTCGTTCGCTTTGGTGGCGTAGTCGCCTTCGAGTAAGGTCTCTCCCGAGTCGGCGTCCCAAACGCGGTAATGGCCACTGGCATCTTCCCGCGAGTCATTTCCGGCCACTACGCGGCAGTGCCAGTCTTTGGGTTCATCCACCATGACGCACACGGGCTCCTGCACGCGCCGGATGTAGTAATAAGCGAGCTTTTTGTTGAAGAAATAATCCACCACGGAGGCATTCAGCAGCGGCCAGCCATCAATGACGTTCCACCAGACGATGCCGGTGTTCTTCCACTTGTTCAGGCGGGTCATTTCAATCACGAACTTCATCGCTTCCGCCTGGGTGATCTGGGTGGCCAGGATGAAGTCTTCCAATTTGTTCGGCACCGCGCCGAACAGTTCCGTCGCCTCGTTGGCCAGCACCACGTTCTGGTAGGGATCTCCCACCGTGCTGGAGGAGTGGAGAATCCATTGCGGGTTATTTTGCCAGGGCCACAGGTGCTCGGCGTCGATGAACCGCTTGAGCGAGGAAAGCCCCGGGCAGCCGTTGTAACCAATTTCGCTGACGAATTGCGCGGTGTGCTCGGTGTAGTACGTCCCTTTGAAATAATCCCGCGCGCCCCACAGGTGCTCTTCCGGCATCAGCTTGTGAGTGCCCGCAGCCACTACCTCCGGCGAGATATAGGGCGAACTGGGCAGGTACTGGCGGTAAGGATCGCAGCGAAAAACCACCTCGGGCAGGACTTGCCGGTTGATCTTGTTGTGCGCCGGGTCGAGTCCGTGGAACAGGTAAGCGCCATCCACCTCGTTGTCGCCCGCCCAGAGCGCCAGGGAAGGGTGATTCCGCAGCTTGCGGACTACGGCCACCGCTTCCTTCCGGATGATGTCCAGGAAATCGTCCGTGATCGGATAAACCGCGTCGGCCAGCGCGAAGTCCTGCCACACCATGATTCCATTGCGATCGCAGATGTCAAAAAACGCATCATCTTCATAAACATTCCCGCCCCAGCTTCGCAGGAAGTTGCACTTCAGGTCGACGAACAGCGCCAACATCTTCTCGTAACGCGCGGCATCGCGGCTGTGAAACGCATCGGCCGGAACCCAGTTGGAACCTTTTACCAGAATCGGCACGCCGTTCACCTTGAACATGAACTGGCCGGGCTTTTCCATGGTGGTGATTTCAGTGCGAATCAAATCGACCTTGCGGATTCCAATTGTGTCGTCGCGCGTCGCCACAACTTTATCGTCCTGGAGCAGTTCTGTTGTGACCTTGTAAAGGCTCGCATCGCCATAACCGCGCGGCCACCAGAGCTTGGGATTCTGCACCTCGATTTCCATCCGTCCGACGGGAAACTGCACCTTCTGGACGTGAGTAAACGTGGAATCGCCGCACCGTGCCACCAGTCGCAGACGCAATTGCGGAATGAGTTCCAGCTCCGTCGCCAGTTGGTAAGTCACGATCAGCTTGGCGCGATTGCCCTCCACTTCGATCGTCGTAAAATACATGTCAGTGATTTCTTGCGGGGCGTGGACGATGAGTTCGACGGGGCGCCACAAGCCAAACGTCACCGCGCGCGGCATGATGTCCCAACCGTAACTGTGCGGGGGCCGCCGAATCCAATTGGCCTCCTGATTCGTATCCAGAGCTTTGACGGTGTACGCCGGGTCGTATTCTTTGCCGGCGGCTTCGATGATGGGCGACCGCAGCCTTATGGTAATCACGTTGGGGGCATTCGCATTCAACTTGCCCGTCACGTCGAAGCTGTTGTCAATCATCGAGTCCTGCGATTCGCCGATGACCTTTCCGTTCAGCCAATAAGTGGCGAGGCAGTCCACTCCGCGGAAGTTAAGTTCCAACTTGCGGCCTGCTGTGCCTGCGGGCGTGGCGAACTCGCGCTGGTACCACCACTCATAGAGTTCATAGGCTTTCAGCTTCGTGATGTTCTCGCCAAAGAAGAGATCAGCCGGCAATATCCCTTTGCGCGACAAATCGAGAGCCGTCTCGCCGGGCACCATCGCTTCGATGGGAGTCAACCTGTGGGTCTTCAGTTGGTCGGGGTTGGTAATCTGAAACTTGCCCTGGGGAAAATAGAAAAGCTCCCAGGCGCCATTCAGGCTGACGTGAGCCGCGCCCAAAGTGGGATGAGGGTCGGCAGACACCGCATTCGCGCGCGGGGGGAGCGACAACGTAACCAATACCAGACAAAATGCCAGCAAGAATAATCGGGGCGCCTTCATGACAATAAGTCCTCCTGAGCTATGACCTGCGCGATGGGCCTGAACCCTTATCAGGGTTTCCAATTGGGTATAGGGTGTTGTCAAGCAAAATTCCCAAACTCTGATGCGAGCACATGCCCGGCAACTACGGCGTCGCCATTTCCAAAATGGCAGTCGGCGATGTTAGCACACTCAGGCGGAAAGGCTTGATCCCGTCCGCATCGGAATGGCCCCATCGGAAAATAGTTTTCATGCCGATCATGGTTGCGAGCCTGTATACTCCCGGCGATGCGCAATTCAGAATGCCGACCCAGATTGAATCGCGGTTCGCGTCACTGTGCCGGAACTCCCGCCGCGATAAAAGAATAACCTGATTCGAGAGGCGAAAAGGAATGCCCCATTCACGTCGAACTTTTTTGAAAAGTGCAGTGGCAGGAACGGGCCTGACTTGGGAAAGTCTGTGTATGCCTGCAATTTCCGCAACGGGCTATGAGGATTCTTCTCCGGTGATAGGAACGCAGCCCTTGGAAATGCGCGCGCCGATTCCTCTGGATGGTGTCCCGGGTCGGAGGACTGGCGATGGCGATCTGGTTCTTCACGCCGGTGAATCCATCCGAGTCAAAGCCGCGACTCCGGAAAATGCCAAAGACATGGCCTGGCGCCTGCGCTTGATCGGCGAGGTCGACGTGGATCGGCAGTTGCGAACCGAAGGTGGCTTTCCCCCCTTTTATCGGCTCATTGACGACGCTCTCGACCCGCAAACGACGCACCATCGAAGCTTCAGTTTAAAGCTGCACTCAAACGGCGAGTTATATCCGCGGCGCGCTTACTTCCGAGTGTTCTGGCACACCATCGCTCAGGAGCAGGGAAACTTCCTGAAGGTTTGGGTAAAGAAGCAAAAGGTCGAACTGCTTCCCGGTGGGCATGTAGGCGTGGAAGTTGCGGTCTACCAAAAGCGCCCGGACAGAAATCGCGGTGACATCACCGGGCCGCCCGATCACGTGTACTTCCTCGACGCAATTGAAGGAGTGGATGATTGGCACCAGCGCCAATTGCCCGTCCGCTTGAGTGGTGATGTTGCGTGTGTCCTCTTCACCGTTGTTGCGGAAAACTTCCGGGGCGAACTTTGGCTGGAAGATCCGCAGTTCATCGGGCCGGATGGGGTCAACGATCTGCCCCCGTTCGCCCCATCCCGGTCTTACGCGCCTTACCGCAACTGGTTGGGCGAAAATCTCTCGCAGAAAGAATGGCCACGGTTTCGCCTGACGCTGAATGGAGCTGAGTTCTTTCACGGCGAACTTTTTCAGCCCGAATTTTCCTGGCCGGCATCGGAGGTGGACATCCCGGCGGGACTGCTGCGCGCCGGTGAAAATGATTTCGCGATTCAGCTCGTTTCCGATTATCACCAGGCGCTGGCGTACGTCCTCCACGGGCTCGAATGGTTGCAAATTCCAAACGGCAGCTTGGAAGTTGTGGCGTGTCCGAAGTTGGTGGACGCCGGCAAGGAATTTCCCGTCCTGATCAAAACACGCGAGGCAGTACTCCGGGCCAGGGTGATTGTGGAACCCGCGCCGGGCCAGCAGCGAGATGCAATCACAGCACTGCAATCAGACCTCATCTTTCCCACCGCAGGCTTGCATTCGGTGAAGTTTCGAGCGGAGCGCGCGGGGCCTGGCGGGACGATCAAGTTCCGTTTTGCCGAAGGAGAGCGGCAGGCCACCGTCGAGCGCGTGGTCGATCGCCCCGACGACGGTGTCCTGATTGGTTGCGGCGATTCTTTCTACGTGGCTTCGGAACCAGCGCCGATGCGGCGCTTCCACGCCTGGTATCAACATAACGGTCTCGGCAACTCCATCATCTATCGGCCCATTTTCCATTTCGGAGGCACGCAGGTCCGCGACCCACAAGCTTGGAAAGAAGCGGTGGAATTCTGCGAAGCTGAGGGGCTGAAGTACTCGCTGATCCTCGGCGGCGCTGAGATGCCGGGGACCGACGGCAACCCGACAGACGAGATGCTGGCGGGGCCGATGTTCCTCGGCTCACAAGTTCATGAGCACGACGGCCTGTACAACTATTGGGGCAGCGGTACGCGGTCGGCCGAGGAAGAACTTTATCAGGCGGTGTACGAGCGCTACCCCGCTCACGGAAAGTGCGGAAGGATCGGCGATCCGCGCCTGTGGGGAGGCCGCGCCACGGAGCCGGTTGCGTTCGATCCCCACCGCGCTCGCAACATGCGTGAGGGCGCCGAATACTTTGTGGAGAATCTTCACCGGGGATTGTTCCTGGGCACCCGCCACAGTGGCCCCGCGACTCTGTTCAAATATTTCTTTCAAGCCGGTTACAAGTGGCTTGCCGCCGAGACTCTGTATGGGCCCCACGAGATTGTTCTGGGTGCGTTGCGCGGCGCGTCTCTGGCTTACGGGCAGCCGCGTTACGGCGCCCACGTCGCTGCCGAGTGGTCCACTTCTCCACACGATGATCCCGCGGCGTTCCGGCGCTATTTCCTGGCGCTCGCCACGCCTTACATTCACGGCACGGAGCACATTTATATCGAAGACGGATTGTGGCACATGGAGCGCGGCCACAGCGCCGACGATCGTTTCAGCGCAGCCTGCCAAGGGCACTTGAAAGTCCACCAGGAGTTTTATCGCTTCACGCGTGCTCACAGCCGCCGGGGTCGTATGCGCGTTCCGGTGGCATTTTTGCAGGGGCAGCACGACGGTTGGAATTGTTGGGCACACAACAAAGTGTGGGGGCAGGCAGGTCCCGAGTGGGATTTCGCCGAGCCCGAAAAGAGCTGGGATTTGCTGAAAGTATTTTTCCCCCGCTCGGTTCTTGCGCCTATTTACAGGGATCCTTGCCCGCACGAACCGGTGGGCTTCTTTACCGGCACCCCTTATGGACCTGCTGATCTTGTGCCCGTTGAGGCCAGCCAGGAGACGTTCGCAAAATATTCCACGCTGATTTTCCTTGGCTGGAACACCGCGGATGCAGACCAGGCGGATCGCCTCCAGAAATATGTCGAGGCGGGCGGCCATTTGGTTCTGGCGCTTCCCCACATCTCGACGGAGGTGCGACGAAACCAGTTGCCGCAGCCTCTTGCCGGCACTCAGATCCGCCAGTTGCTGGGTTTGGAGATTCGCGGGCTTAAGCCTAGCTCGGGAATCTGGGTCGCCCAAAATGCCGTGGAGGGAAATCTGGCGCCCGACGTTCGTGATCGAAAGGTGCAGTTGGGCGATGTGGTGCTTGGCAGCGCTGCCCCGCGCATTGTCGATGCGGCGGGTACGCCGGTTATGGTGGAGAACAGCATTGGCAAGGGCAAAGTCACATTCGTCAATGTGGCTGCCTATCCGGGAGACGCCGCTTTGGAAGACCTCTATCAAGGCCTGCTGCGCGAAGCAGGGGAGCGATCGGTAGCGGAAGAAACACCCAGAGTGTGGGCGCGAGGAAGCGATGACACCAGCTTCGCGGTCTACGATTGGGATCAGGCGCCGGGGCAGCCTGCGACCAGCACAATCTATTTCTTGAACATCAATTGGTGGAGCGATCCACCCCAACCGTCGCGAGCGCACTTGTTATGGGGAAATGCGGACCTTCCGCTGAGCTTAACCCGCGGCGCGATCCACGTGGTGACCGTAGCGGGTGATTGGGGAATCTGGACAAACGACAACGACACGGACGTGGCCGGTCTTCAGCCCGATGCTCATGGCGTTAAGGTGGACTTGCAGGGGCAGGGTAAAACGAAGTTGAAAATCCTGTATCGTCCCGCCGCGCGTGGTGGAGAACATGTCACGTTGCAAGGACGCTCGGCCCAGGGACCGTTGGCGCTCGAACCCCTGGACGCGCCCGGCCTCTGGCAGACAGAGGTTACGCTGCATGGGCCACAACAAATTTGGCTGACGGTCGAGATTTAGCGTAGCGCGGCGATTCACGACATGGCCGGCGGATCGATTGGCCGGGAGCCGTGCCGGTTCAACCCCAATACCAGAATGGCTGGATCCTCAACCTCTTCGAACTGCACTCTGGCTTCCTCCGATCGAGCGTGTGCTGCGGTTCGCCACCTGGTACAGGCCCATACGCAAGCAAGCCCGATCAGCGCCAGGACAAAGCGGGCCGGGTTTTCCAGCGCCTGGCGCTCATATTCCACACTCAGGATGGTGAATCCCAAGAGAAGGTAAGCGCCCAGTATCGCCATATGAATTTGCGACTTGCCCGGGAGGTAGGAGCAGGTAAATGGGATCTTGTCGAAGTTGTAAAGGCACAACTCGGCGAGAATCAGACCGATCAGCCCGAGAATCGCGAGGTGCCCTGCGGCCGCCCGCCACGGCCATCGGTAGAAGCACAGCACAGCAGAAACGGCCCAGACGGGGGCTGCGGAGAGCAGGAGTAGCGATCTCCTGGCACCCTCCAAGCAGTCGGTCACGCGGGGCGCGCCGGTCACGCGGAAGATCCAGTTCCCACGCAGGTCCAATGGTAGGGAGAATACAACCCGGGCTCCGATCACAGCGAAGCACATCATGACGATGCCGGCAGCCAACAACGGTGTGTTCACCAAGCCCCAGGGGTCGCCAGCCGGCACATCCGGCAAAGGATTTTCGGCTGAAGGGGTGTTCACCAGAGCGATCACGAGCGCGAACCCGACCCCCAAATAGAAGGCCAGAATGATGCGATGCAGCCGGCTGCGCAGCAGTGCGCGCACACTGAACTGAACGATCGCGGTTTTGAGCGGGTTGCCAAAACGCGGCAACCACACGCCGCCCCGGGTGCCGGCAACGATATCCGGTTCCTCAACAATCTTGCGGAGGGTGCGGGCGTATGACAGCACATAGGCCGTGGCCGTGGCGGACAGCGCGACCCCCAGGCCGATCCATGCGCGCCGCGCCAACAGGGCGAGCGCTGGCGATCCGTTCAACTGCTGGAACAAGCCGAGGAACCAGTATGACGGCGACCAGGCAAGCAGCCCGTGGCCATTCGCCTCAATCAGAGCTTGCGGCGTCGCCCCCGGTTGCAGGAAGCAGACGCCGACGATCGCGCAGAAGGCCGACAGTTGCAGGAACGAAGACGCGCGCAGAAACAGCTGCCGGGGCAGCAGTTGCGCCGCGAAACCTTGAAGGGCAAGCACACAACAGAAAATGAATGCGCCCGCGCCCAACATGGTAATCCAGTACACCGCGAAGAGGCGGAGAGTCCCGGGGAGGCTGCCGCTTGCAGGAACGGTTACCGAGGCGAGTGAGATCGCCGGTTCGCCCGCAAGCCTCTGCCGGATATGCAGCGGCAACGCGAAGTTAACGAAAGACGACATCTCGTTGGTGAGAACGACGCCGGCATAGCCACCCTGCGGATTGAAGAACGCGTAACTGCCGTATCCCGAAATGCCTCCGTTGTGCCAGTAGGTTCCGGTGTCCTCATCGTAAACCCAGGCGAGAGCGATTTGCTTGCCCGGTGCAATGCCGGCCCTGAGCTCATGAGACAACCGAAGAGCGGGCGAATCGGCGCGCAATTGCGCTTCGAGATAGGTCAGCATGTCACCGGCGGTGGAGCGGATGCCTCCGGCTGGGGCGATCGCGTCGAGATTCCACGTGGGAACGGGCTCATGCCAGACTCCGAACGCCTGGATCATGCGCCGCTGTTGTTCCGGCGCCAACCAAACGGCCGTGTCGCGCATCCCGAGCGGGCCGGCGATCTGTTGCGCGATCAGGTCTGGATACGATACGCCGGCTCGCGCGGCGAGCGCCTCTCCTAACAAGGCGAACCCCAAATTACTGTAGAAGAATGGAGGGTTGGGGTCCCGTCCAACGCCGTGCTTTCCAACATAATCGTAGAGGTCGGCCGCATGATAGTCGGCGGTGTCCAAATTAGGAATGCCGGTACGCCTGAGGTTACCTGGCATCGGCGGCAAGCCGGAACGATGCGTTGCCAGATCGAGCAGCGTGATCTCGCAGCCGCTGGGTTTACCAACGGTGCCTGCGGGCAGCAGTTCGCGCACGGGATCGTCGAGCCTCACCCTCCCTTGCGCCACCATTTGTGCCAGGAGGAGGCCTGTGAACGTTTTACTGATCGACGCAATTTGGAAAATCGATTCCGGTCGCGCGGTCCCGTAGGCAAGGATGCGGCGCTCCCCGTGCTTCACGACGCCAACGACTACGCCCATTTCGATGGGCAACCCGGGCGTCAGGTCGCGCTTTAGCAGAGGCCCGAGTCCGGCGGCGTCAACCGGCGGTGTGGCGGGGAGATATCCCAGCTTTGGCATGCTCAGCGGGCCGGTGTGCAGGGCTCCGACCGCCAGGGGCCATGTCAAGCCGGCGGCCGAGTGCAGGAGCACGACCGTGAGGCTGAGCGTTGTTGCGACTGCCGCTACCTTCGCCAGAAACAGCGTGCGCGCGCGGACCGGCAGAGGCGCGAGCACCAGAACGTCGCGGCGCTGCGGAAACGTGGAATCCCAACTGAGCACCGCGAACAGTCCCACGACCAGCATGGTGGTTTCGATCAGAACGTGTTCGGCGTTCCAGGCCTCGAACAGCCGTATCGCGGGCGGCATCCGGCTGGCCCCCACCTTCAGGGCGATGAAGGAGAGAAAAAAGATACTCAAGAAGATCAGCAGCGCGGCAAACTGGCCCAGCAGCTTTCTGGAGTCGCCGAGCGCATCTGCCGAGAGCAGTTCCAAATCGACGATGCGGAAGAGGAACTCGCGATAGAGCACGCGGAATTGGACCTTCGTCATCTCGCTTTTCATGCCTGAATCAGGTCCGCGAGCTCACGTGAGATCGCGGCGGTGTCTTGCTCAACCGCGAGCTGCGAGAAGATCGCTTCGAGAGTCGGCGCGGCCATCAGGGTCCGCAGGTGGTCGATGGAATCGTCGGCGACCACTTTGCCATGGTGCAGAATCACGACGTGAGTGCAAACGCGCTCCACAGTTTCGAGCTCGTGCGAACTGAAAAGTACCACTTTGCCGCGCGCGGCCAGTTCCAGAATCAGACTGCGCAAAACGAGCCCCGTGCCGACGTCAAGGCCGGAGAAGGGCTCGTCCAGCAAAATAAGATCGGGATTGTGCAGCAAGGCGGCCGAGAGGAGCACCTTCTGCCGCATGCCTTTCGAGTAAGCGGAGATGGGCGAGTGCCGGTCGCCGTGCAAGGCGAAGAGGCGAAGGAATCCATCAATGCGATCGGCGGTAGGCTTGGCGGGCAGGCCTCGCAACTGGCCCACCATCACGAGGTACTCGAGACCGCTGAGGTGCCCATAAAGATGCGGTTCCTCGGGTACGTAGCCCATCCGCTGCTTGTAGGCGATCGGGTCGTGTTGAATCGGCTCCCCGTTGAAGAGGATTTTGCCTGATGTGGCCTCGATGAGGCCGGTGATCATTTTTAGGGTGGTGGACTTGCCGGAACCGTTCGGCCCCAGATACCCTGTGATTTCGCCCGCCCGGGCCGTAAAGCTGACGTTATCGACGGCGGTGACAGCGGGAAATCGTTTGCAGACGTTGCGCAGCTCAAGCATAGGGTCCGGCCTTCCAGATGATTGCAGAATACAATGACAACCAATACCCGTAACGCCGCCATCATGGCGGCATTTTCCGGTGCCGGCAAGATGCCGGCGCTACGGGACCCGCCACTATATTCTGCAATCCTCAACAAGCACCTATGTAGTATTCTTCTTAGCCATCTGCTTGTCAAGTAGTATTCTACTTAGGTACAATCCACCCATGGCAGGCGAGGTCAAACTTTCCCACACCGCGGCGATGGTCCTTCAGGCCATCAGCGCTGGTCACATTTATGGCTTCAGCGTGATGGAAGTAACCGGCCTTCCCAGCGGAACGGTTTACCCCGCGATGCGGCGCTTGGAGCGGGACCGCTTGATTCTTTCGCAATGGGAAAAGCAGTCCATTGCGGACGCCGAGGGGCGCCCACCGCGAAAATATTACAAACTTACGGGTCTGGGCAGGACTACCCTGGAGGCCTCCCGCCGGCGCTATCCGCTGTTGGCGAAACTCGTTCCGGCGGAAGAGGTTGGAACCCCATGAGAAGCGATGAGGTTGTCCCTTCGAACCCCGTGCACATTGTCATCCTCTGGGCTGCTGCGTTACTGGTGCCTGGGGAGAGACGCCAGGAATGGCTGGCAGAATGGAGATCGGAGCTTTGGTACGCCTCCCAGAAATGTAGTCTTGAGCTTGCCTCGCGGTTGGGTGGCCGATGGCAGATAACAGCTTTTTGTCTCGGATCGTTCGAAGACGCGCTGTGGCTCAGGCGAAACACACCCCAGTCGGAGGAACGAGAGACGCTGCACTTGGAATCTCCGCAGCATTGCATGGCTTTTCTGGCGGCTCTGGCAGGCTTCAGCATGGTCGCCGCGTTTCTTCTGGTGCTGGGGACACGGCTTTCGATATCGCTAGCCGACCTATATTATGGATCTCTCATCCTGATCATGCCTTGTCCGGTTTTGCCGGCGATCACATCCCTATCGCTTGGCGAGTTTCCAGCGCACAGCAGATTGGGTGCTTGGAAAGGCAGGCTTCAGCGTGGGATCTTTCTCACGGCCAAAGTCGTGTTCATCATGCTGGTCGTGTATTGCGGGATGCTAATCCTGGCTTGCAACTGCGTGACGTTCCCTCCGGCGGTTTTTCTGCTGTTTTATGGCATGTTAGGGGGTTACACCGTTGCCCTCCGATGGGCGTTGAACGATCAACGGGGGCGGTGCCCGGTTTGCCTCCACCTGCTGACTCAACCTGTCGCGCTGGGCGCACGCTCAAGGTGTTTCCTGGGGTTGAATGGTACAGGCCTCATGTGCCCCCAGGGCCATGGCTTCTTCCATGTACCGGAAAGCCCCACGAGCTGGTTCAGCACGCAACGCTGGCTCTGCCTCGACTCATCCTACCGCGGCCTCTCTTAGGTATGTCTGACGCGCGTCGGCCCCCATCCCACGAAGCGGACGAAAGACCGTAGCCCATAGCGTAAGCAATGCGTAATGCGTTCAAGCGAGGTTCCCAAGCCCCAGAAGGGCGAAAGAACACATCCGTGCGGCGACTCCAATTCACCTGCGCGGGGAGTATTTCCCCTGCCCTTTAATTAATCCGGTTGCCCCTCTCTGTTTTTCCTTGACATACTAGGCCTATAGTACTAAGACGTTAGTATGAAAACCAGGATTCGCCCCCTCACTTTGCAGGAACTGGAGATCATGAAGGTTGTCTGGGACCTTCAGACCACCACTGTCCGTGACGTTTATGAGGCTCTGCTGCGCCGGCGCAAAATTGCCTACACCACCGTCATGACCATGATGAATATCCTGGAAACCAAGAAGTATCTCAAGAAGCGCGCAGAGGACCGCGCCTACGTCTATCGGGCCGCCCGTCCCCGCAGCCAGGTGATCAAAGCCATGGTGCGCGATTTTGTGGACCGGGTGTTCAATGGTTTCGCCGAGCCGTTGTTGATCCAGCTTGTCAAGGACCACCGATTGTCGAAAAAGGAGCTGGAGGATCTTGCGCGCACGGTCGAGGAGGCGGAATGAGCCCCTCATGGTTACTGGGGAATCTCCTGGCGTACAGCGTGCAAGTGGCGCTGGTGGTGGGGATGGCGGAGTTGGCTGCGGCGGTGCTGCGACTGAAGCAGCCGCGCGTCATGCTGTCCTACTGGCAGGGAGTGCTTGCGGCTTGCCTGCTCCTGCCGCTGCTCGAGTCCTGGCAGCCGATGGGCTTACCCCCCGGCGGCGTCTCCGCGACAACCATCGGCACGGCGGTTGGCGGCGTTGCTTCGGGTGTGGATTTGTTTCCATTTCACGCCTGGGTATTGCTGGTGCTTGTGGCCGGCGTGGGCGTGGGGCTGCTGCGCCTGGCGCTGGGGCTTTGGCGTCTCGGCCATTACCGGCGCGCCGCCCTCCGTGTTGACCCGTTGCCGGGCACGCTTCGAGAGGCGCAGGCACTGGTGAGTGTCGGGTCCGCATTCTATTTCTCCGACCGCGTGGAGTCGCCGGTGACCTTCGGATGGCTCCGCCCCTTGATCATTCTTCCCCGGCGCTTCGAACGCATGGACGAAAGTCAACAGCGAGCGATTGCCTGTCACGAACTTCTGCACGTGGCGCGGCGCGACTGGCTGATGAATCTTCTGGAAGAGCTTATCCTCACGCTTTTGTGGTTTCATCCCGCCATCTGGTGGGCGGTGCGCCGCATTCGCGTGGCCCGCGAACAGATGGTGGACACCCAGGTTGTGGCGCTCACCGGAGCGCGCAAGCCCTATCTCAACGCTCTGCTTGAAATTGCGGGCGCGCCTCGAACGATGATGCTGCCCGCCCCTTTGTTTTTGGTTGAGAGCCAATTAGCGCGGCGCGTTGCCGTGCTGGTGAAGGAGGTTCGTATGTCGAAGCCGAGACTCATGGTGTCGTTAGCGATTGCCTTCGCCGTCCTTGTGGCGGCGGGCTGGTGGTCCGTCAAAACTTTCCGGCTCATCGCTCCGGCAGGGCTTCCGGTGGAGCGCATGGTAGGGTATGGGTCCGCCAGCGCACCCGGGAGGGATGGTGCATCCACCCTCATGTTCTATATGGTGAAAGCCGACGGTCACATCGGTTTTGGTGGAGTGCGTTCCCTTGTCGGAGTTCCGACCGAGGGACCGGTGCCCATCTCGATGCCCGCGCCTCCTTACACGCCCCAGGCAAAGACGGATAAGGTGCAGGGAGCGGTAGTCGCAGCAGTGGACGTGGACGCCGGCGGCAACGTTACCGGGGTCAATCTCACCGCCGTCAGCCTGTCAAGAGACCTGCGCGAGGGATTGGACCAGAGCGTGATCGATACCGTGCGCACTTGGAAATTCAAGCCCGCCACGAAAGAAGGCAAACCTGTGCCCGCAAAGATCAGCGTGCAGGTGACCTTCAACCTGAGTTAGCGACTTCCGCTTTACGCCGGAGGAGCCACGTCCCGCTTCCACATGCTGCGCAGAACGCCGAGCGCGATGGGTAAGGCACCGGCGAGAATGAAGATCATGTCCCCGGCCATGCGCACCCATTCCAGCTTGTGGTAGAGGCCTCCCATCAGGAATGTCAAACGACGCGCGTGCCAGTACCCATTGGCGATGGAGTCCCAGAGTTGGAGAACGCCTCCGGGAAACAGGTCCAGGAGGATCATAAGGGCCAGGCCCACGTTAGCGCCCCAGAAGCCTACCCTGATGAACTTCTCTGTTCCCTTCCAGACGGCTTCGGACTGCATGGCCCGCAAGCAAAACACCAGGACCGCCAGCGCCAACATCCCGAAGACGCCAAACAGGGCGGCGTGCCCGTGGTTGGGGGTGAGTGTTGTGCCGACCTCGAAGTAAGACACAATCGGCAGGTTGATCAGGAAGCCGAAAATTCCTGCGCCGACAAAATTCCAAACGCCGACCGCCATAAGGAAGTAAATGGCCCACTTCTGACTGCTGGCAAACTCGCGCCCACATTCGGAGCACTGCTGGTTCTTCAGCTTGATGAAGTCCCAGGCGTCCAGGGTTAGAAGCGTCAACGGCACAACTTCCAAGGCGGAGAAGCACGCCCCCAGGCCCATGTTGAGCGTTCCCTGACCGGTGAAATACCAGTGATGGCCCGTACCAACGATCCCGCCGGTGAGGTACAGGATAGCGTCGAGGTAGATCAGGCGCGTGGCGGTCTTGGTGCTGACCACGCCCATCTGGT
>CAYTMD010000122.1:0-14194 GCA_964438685.1 uncultured Acidobacteriota bacterium | reverse complement strand
CTCTTCAAGTGCACTGGGGGGGCATAGCTACGTGTTATGCTTTGCCGACCCAAACAACTATGGCACGAGTTGCAACGGGACCCCTGACACGTGGGAGGGCGCGGGCGGAACGTCGGTTACGGCGCCGATAATGGCGGGGATTCAGGCGCTCGTTAATCAAGCCTCCGGCAGCCGCTGGGGCAATCCTAACCCTGCCTATTACGCGCTGGCCGCAAAGGAATACGGATCCAGCGGTAACACGGCTTGTAATTCCGCTCTAGGGAATAAAGTTGCCTCTGACTGTATCTTCTATGATGTTAACCATATCTCGCTTCTTTACGGAGGAAATGGCACGGGGGGTGATATCGACTTGCCGTGCAGCGGGGAAAACTGCTACAAGCCTTCCGGCACCTATGGCGTGCTTTCGACCGCCCGCCAATCCCTAACCTCGGTTTCTGTCACAAATCCCGGAAGCGGGTACACCAGCCTTCCTTTCTGCACTTTGAGCGGGGGGGGCGGGTCGGGGGCCACGTGCAGTACCAGCACGACTGGCGTGGTCTCATCAGTGGCCCTGACGAACGGCGGGTCAGGTTACACTTCAATTCCAAATTGCAACCTGACCGGCGGAGGAGGAGTGGGCGCGACGTGTGGCATGATGAGCATTTCGCCGTCAGGGGGTGCCCTTATCGCTATAGCGGTCGTCGTCCCAGGAAGTGGTTATACCTCCTCTCCCTCTTGCACCATTAGCGGAGGGGGTGGAACTGGCGCGACCTGCACAGCCACCCTGGGGGCGGGGTTTATGGTTAGTATTACCGCGCCCGGTAGTGGCTACGCCACCATGCCCCGATGCGTCTTAAGTGGAGGTGGAGGGACAGGGGCAACATGCGCTGCGTTGGCCGAGAACACCAGTGGCGACTATCAACCGGCATTTAGCGCCGGACCCGGCTGGGACTTCGCTACGGGAATCGGCACGGTAAATGTCTCAAACTTGGTGGCCAGCTTTCTTTCCGGCGGCGTCGCGACCTTGTCCGCTTCCAGCCTCACATTTCCACCCCAACTTCTCTCCACCAGCAGCGCCGCTCAGACGGTGACTATGACCAACCCGGGTCCGGGAATCCTTATCATCTCGACTACGACGATTGTCGGCACGAACGCCAGCGATTTCGCCAAGAGCGCCGACACTTGCTCCGGAGCCACGGTGGTCCCCAATGGCACCTGCACGGTGAGTGTGACGTTTACTCCTTCGGCGACGGGAAGCCGCAGCGCCTCGCTCTCGATTGCTGACAACGCTGCGAACAGCCCGCAAACGGTTACCCTCTCCGGAACGGGAACGGGACCCGTAGTTAGCTTGTCCTCCCAGTTGACCTTTTCAGCTCAGTTGGTTGGGACCACCAGCAGTTCGCAAACGGTCACTGTGACGAATACGGGTAGCGCCAACCTGACGCTCACGGCGATTGGAATTACCGGTCCTTTTGCGGTTGCGAGTGCAGGATCCACGTGTTCAATCACAACTCCGGTGGCCGCCGGCGCGACCTGCACTGTGGAGGTTACATTCACGCCGACCAGCGCAGGCTCGGCAGCCGGGAGCATTTCGTTTACCGATAATGCGCCCGGGAGTCCTCAGACCCTGGCGCTCAGCGGCACGGGGCAGGACTTCACATTGGCCCCGCCCTCCGGTTCTTCCACCTCAGCCATGGTCACGCGCGGGCAAGCGGCGACCTACACTTTAAGCGTCGGCGGCCAAGGCGGATTGTCAGGGACAGTGAACTTCACCTGCAGTGGTGCTCCCTCCGAAGCAACGTGTACAGTATCGCCGAACCCGCTAACGGCGGGGAGTTCCGCCACCAATGTCACCGTCACTGTCACCACCACAGCAGCTACGCTCAACGCGCCACGCTCGCGATCCCTACCTCCGGTTCCGCCAAGATCGCCGGGCTTGAGAGGTCTTTCGATGTTCGCGTTGATTCTCGCAATGACGGCATGGGTCATTGATCGCCGTAGCCAAACCGGCAGCCGTTGGCGGTCGATCATGCTTCCATTGGCGGTGGGATTATGGCTGGTCCTGGGGCTGGTAGGATGCGGTGGTGGTGGAGGTGGGGGTGGGGGTGGGGGTACACCGCATGATCCCGGAACACCCTCAGGAACCTACACGCTGACGGTGACGGGTACCACGAGTTCGGGATCCAACGCCGTGAGCCATAGTACGACGCTGACGCTAAACGTGAGTTAGGCAAAGTGGGGCGACCCTCTCACCCGTCCCGCCCCGGCTGATGAGAACGCCGGTTGCGGGCCACCCTCTCCCCCAAAAGCGGCGAGGGAAGTGAATCCAAGTTACCTCTCCCATCGCACACGGGGAAGGTGAATCGCCGCAACCAGTGGCGATTGGGGCGAATGCCTGCGTCTTGTCAGTCGAGGCATGGGCTCACGAAGGGTTTTTGGCTTATTCTCGGCGAAGATGCCGCCAAGGTCCCACTTGCCGCGAGACCTTTGGGCAAACGCGGAAGTTCCTACGCGCCGCCATCGGAAACTGGTTCGAGCTTGTGAACGATGTCTGCTTCTTCCATGAGCTCTTCCGCTGTCAGTGTGCAAGCAATCTTCAGGCAGCGGACATCCTGACATTTGGGGCAGTTCACGATGATGCGGTCGAAGAGAAAATCGGAAAGTTGTGATGTAGTAAAAATGCGTGCCATGGGGTCGTCCTCTACTCCCTGCGAGGGGGGCGCTCCTAAAGGCTATTATACTCCTCCCTTAGGGAAGGGAAGCCCAATCCCAGCGCGGGGGAAAATGATTTTTTCCTAGCAGTGGCAATAAGTCCAGTGGGAACCCTGGCGATCATGGAAGATTGCAACATTCACGCATTTCGAATTGCCGGTTCCTGACTTTCGCGCCCGGTTTCTCCCCGCAGGAAAGAGAGTTGTGCTAATCTAGGGAGCGTTTCTCACGGAACAATGTTTGACCGTGACCGTCTTTCTTTATGGCCCTAATTGCGCCTTCTCTGTTGGCCGGTGATTTTGCTCGACTAGGGGAGGCATTGCATTTAATTAAAGAGGTTGGCGCATCCATGGTTCACGTGGATGTCATGGACGGGCACTTTGTTCCCGACATCAGCGTGGGCCAACCAGTGGTCAAGAGTTTGCGCAAGGCCACGGATTTGCTTTTGGATGTGCACCTTCTGGTGGAGCGGCCGGAACGCTACGTCCCGGAGTTTCTCAAATTCGGCGCGGACCGGATTGCGGTCCATGCCGAGTCAACACCGAACCTGCATAAGGTTCTTCGAGTCATCCGGAGCGGCGGCGCCAAGGCGGGTTTGGCTCTGAATCCTTCCACGGCAGTCGAAACCGTTTCCGACGCCATGGAAGAAATCGATTACCTGCTGATTCTCTCCGCCGACCTGGGATTCGCGGATTCTCCGTTTCTCCCCAGGACGCTCAGTAAGGTTCAATCCGCGTCAGCCATGCGCTCCGAACGGCGGCTGGATTTCGCAATTCAGGTTGAGGGAAGCATCGGCCTGGAGCAAGTTACGGCCTTGTGCCATGCTGGGGCAGACATCCTCGTGGCCGGTTCTGACATCTTTCAAGAGGACCCCAAGAGCCGATTGGCAGAGATGATGCGTCAGGCGGCGATGGCCAGGCAAGTTTCCAGAGTTTGATTCTGATGAGGAGTTAGAATCCTGTTCAACGGACCCGCAACAACCACAGTTCGCAAAGCGTTTGTTACTGCTACTCTGCTTGGGCTTGCCGGCTTTCTTACCGGTTGCGCGGCCGTGAATCGGCTGCACCACCCCGACCCGGCCTTGCAATTTGCTCCGGGCGAGCAGCCTGACAAGGTTCTTTTCCAGAAAGCTACCAACGAAATCGTCCATGGGCGGTACGACGTCGGGCGGTTGACTCTGCAAACCCTGATCAACACCTATCCTGACAGCGAGTATCTTTCCAAAGCCAAGCTCGCGATCGCTAATTCCTATTACAGTGAGGGTGGCGTTTCCGGATTGACTCAGGCGGAAGCGGAGTACAAGGATTTCATCACCTTTTTCCCCACCGCGCCGGAAGCTCCGGAAGCGCAATTTCGCGTGGGCATGGCGCATTTCCGCATGATGGCAAAAGCCGATCGCGACCAGACGGAAGCCAAGATTGCCGATGCGGAATTCAAAGAGTTCCTGCTGAAATATCCTGACAGCCCCATGATCACGCGCGTCAAGCGGCGTTTGCGCCAAACGCAGGAAGTGCTGGCGCAAGGCGAATACCTTACGGCGAACTATTACTTTACGCACGGCGCCTATGTGGCGGCACGGTCACGCTTCAAGGCGATAGTTGACACCTACCCGGATTTCAGTGCGGGTGACAACGCGCTCTTTTACATGGGCCAAAGCCTGGAGCATTTGAAGCGAGGGCGCGAAGCGGTTCCTTATTATTCCCATGTGATCACGGACTATCCGCTGAGCCCTCTGGCTCCGCAAGCCAAAGAGCGCTTGATTGCCATGAAAGAGCCTGTCCCGCGGCCCACCCGCGCCATGCTGGCACGTGCCCGGGCAGACGCAAGTCATCATATAGACCGCGACTGGTTGACCAGGATGCATGGCATGGTTTCAGGCTCTCCCGATACCAGCGCCACACTTTACGGCCCCGTGCATCTTGGCCCCAATTCCGGTTTTGGGATCGAGACCGCGAAGACGCCGACCGCCGCCCCCTCCGGCAATTCCACCATCGTGGCTACGCCCGTGAATGAAAAGAGCTTGGCCGCTGGGAAGCCTGCGGAGGCGGCCGCGAATCCCAGTAACGACAGCGAAAAGGCCAAGGAGAGTACCTCTGACAAGAGTCAGCCTGCCGCTGCGACTCCCACGGAGCCCGCCAAGAAGAAGGGCCGCTTTCACGCCCTGAAGAAGGTTGTTAAGCCCTTCTAATTCAGATCTTGCCTCGCAGGGGAATTACCATGACGAGGACAGGTGGTCATAACTCATCCATGCAGGCGTTGCACATACCTATTTGGATGCGCAAACTAAAGATTCCTAATAAGTTGCGCCTTGACTTCCCGGTTGTGTCGTGGTATTCCTCTGACCAATCTGGTTTGGACCAAAGTAGGAAGTAGGAGAATCCCGTGGCTCGGATTGTTCTGTTTGCCGACGATAGCCCCACCATTCAGAAGAAAGCGCTGGGGATACTGAAGGGACAAGGGTTTGAGGTTGAAACCGTTTCCAACGGGGTGGCTGCAATCAAGCGGCTGGCAGTGATCCACCCCTCAGTCGTATTGGCGGATGTTTCCATGCCTGGCCGGGATGGCTACGAAGTTTGCGAGTTTGTGAAGAAGTCGCCGGAGCATTATCTTGTGCCCGTCCTGCTTGTTGCCAGTGACATGGAGCCTTACGATGACGCGCGAGGCGCACAGGTTGGGGCCAACGGAATTATCAAGAAGCCCTTCGAGGCGCAAGACTTAATCAACATTGTGGTGAAGTTTGCCGAGGAATTTGAAGCGGCAACAGCCGCCGCTGCGGCACCCGTCATTGAGCTGCCGGCTCCTCCTGAGCCCCCCAAGGAATATGCCTTTTCTGGTGAAGAACCGGATCAAATGCCAACCGTGGTGCAGCCCGTGACCCCCGATTTTACTGCAGCTTCGGAGGGCGTCGCATTCGCTGAACCCACCGAAGAGCCGCTGGGATATTCTTACTCACCCTCGCCGGCGGAAATTGAAGGGTCGTTTCCACCGCCGCAAGTGGAAGGTGCAGCCATCCCGGAGCCCACTGCTCCGTCCGATTATTACATTGACACTTTTCCTGCCCCCGAGCCGCAAAGTGCCTCGATCGAGGAACCTCCGTTGGTCGTTGAGGAGCCTCCCGCTCCCAGCCCCTTTGCTCCACCACCGCCGCCTCCCGAGGCGCAGGAGCCAGCCACTTTTGAAGGATCGGAAGCAGCACCTCCGGCTCCCCCGGCGCAAGAGCCCGCGATTCTTGAAGGGTCGGAAGCACCACCTCCGGAGCCGGTCTTTATTGAGGACCGGTGGGAGCAAGCCCCCGAACCACCAAGTAGTAGCGACGTGATTCGTACTATGATTTTCCGCGCTCCGGTGGAGATTGCCGAACCGGTTTGGAAGGATGAAACGGCTCCCGCCCCCCCGGAGGGTGAATCCGCGGGGCCCGCGGCTCCCGGGTTGCAGCCTGAACCGCAAGCTCCCGCTGCGACACCGGAAGCTCCGCCAGCGCGGCTTCCCGAGCCTCCTTACGTTCCTCCTTCCTTGACCGTCACAAGCCTCGATAGTTTTTCTTTGGACGATGCCACTGCCGGTCAAGTGCAATTTGAATCGAATGGGGTGGATTCTCCCCCGGCGGAAGTTGTTCAGGCGGAAGTCGCTCCCGAGGAAATTGCGCCCGTAGAAACTGCTCAATCCGCGTCCGTGATCGAGGACGTTCCTGCTACTGAAGTTGCTCCGCCTGACGTTGTACAGGAGGCATCTGTTGCGGAGGTCGCTCCGGTCGAAGCTGCCACTGTGGAAGTCGCTCAGACGGAAGTTGCCCCTGAAGAAGCTTCTCCTGTAGAAATGGCTCAACCCGAGCCCGTGATAGAGGGAAGTCCTGCTGCTGAGGTTGCCCCATCCGAATCTGCATTGGAGGCACCTGTTCCGGAAGTTGCCCCTGGGGAAGTTGCTCCCGGAGAGGCAATTCAATCCGAGCCCGTGATAGAGGAAGCCCCTATTGCTGAGGTCATTCCATTTGAGGCTGCACCGGAGGTAGCTGCTGCGGGAGTCGCTTTGACAGCGGTTGCCGCGGCAGAGGTCAATACGGAAGCCACCCCGGCAGAAGCTCCCCCCCTCGAGGGCCCATCGGAAATTGCTCCAGAAGCTCAGCAGGAAGCGGCACCGACCGAGCCTCTGGTCGAACCTGCTCCCCCTCTGCCGGATTATGAGTGGGGCCTGGTCTACACTGTCGTCCACAAAGCAGTGGTGAGAATGTCGCCGCCCGTCCTGCCAGCGGAAATTGTGGAGGAACTGGCTAGACGGCTCGCAGAAGAAATTGCCTCTGAGATCGCCAACGAGGCATCCCCACCCCAGGAGTAATGAGTCCCGGCCAGGGCAAATATGCCTGCACCGGCATTACTGCTGCGCTTGGCATATTCGCTGCGGCTCAGGGAATGACAACCTGAGATGGGGAATGCCAACGGAAGGTCGCCCCTCTTTTCCGGCCTCCTTCGCAGCGCGCAGGAGCGCCACAGGGTCTTGACACGCCCGCCGGACGTTTGACTCACCTTCACACAGCCAGTATATTTATTTTGATTTCAATTTCTTGCCGCAATTGTTCAGGAGAAGGTTCTTTTGGAAACTGAGATACCGAAGGTTTATTCGCCAGAAAGCATTGAACCCCGCTGGGCCCGTTCCTGGGTTACGCAAAAACTCTATCGGCCCGCGGATGAAAGTCCCCGCCCGCATTTCTGCCTGGTGATTCCTCCGCCGAATATCACCGGGTCGCTCCACATGGGACACATGCTGGAGCACACGGAAATCGACATCTTGATGCGCTGGCATCGTATGCGCGGCGAAAACGTACTTTGGCTGCCTGGCACCGATCATGCCGCCATCGCCACGCAAATGATCGTGGAGCGCGAAATGGGTCGCGCGGCGCGTCCGGACTTGGCGGGAGCTCAGGCGAAGAGTGCCTGGCAGCGTGAAGGGCAGCGCCTCCGGCTTGAAATGGGCCGGGAAAAATTCCTGGAGCAGTGCTGGAAATGGAAAGAGCAGAACGGCGGCACCATTCGCCGCCAAATGGAGCGCTTGGGTACATCGGTGGATTGGACCCGCGACCGCTTCACCATGGACACCGCGTACACGCGCTCGGTGCAGGAAGTATTCGTTCGACTTTATGAGGAAGGACTGATCTATCGCGGGCAATATATCGTAAATTGGTGCCCACGCTGCGGCACGGCGGTGTCAGATTTGGAGGTTGTGCACGAAGACCGTCCCGGCCACCTCTGGTACATCCGTTACCCCTTTGAAGATGGCCAGGGGCACTTGACGGTTGCCACCACCCGGCCGGAAACGATGTTGGGTGATACGGCGGTGGCCGTTAATCCAACCGATGAGCGTTACCGCGCGGCGCTTGGCCGCAAGCTGGTCCTGCCGCTTCTCGGACGCGTCATTCCGGTGGTCGCCGATGATTTTGTGGACCCCAAGTTCGGCACCGGCGCCGTGAAGGTGACGCCCGCGCATGATCCCAACGATTACGCCATTTCCCAGCGGCACAACCTGCCGCGCGTAGTGGTGATTGATGAGCACGCGCGCATGACCGCGGAAGCCGGGCAAGCCTACCAGGGCCTTGATCGTTACAAAGCGCGCGAGGCCGTGGTAAAAGCCCTCAGTGAGCAGGGTTTGCTTGAAAAGATCGAGGACTATCCCCTCAGCGTGGGAACCTGCCAGCGCTGCAAGACCGTTGTTGAGCCTCTTCTTTCCATTCAGTGGTTCCTGAAAACGCAGCCGTTGGCGGAACCCGCCATTCGCGTGGTGGAAGACGGCACCGTGCGCATTACTCCCGACAACTACAAAAAGATCTATCTCGACTGGATGTATAAGATTCACGACTGGTGCATCTCCCGGCAGCTTTGGTGGGGACACCGCATTCCCGCGTGGTATTGCGACGCCTGCGGCGAAGTTATCGTGACGCGTCAAGCTCCCTCACAATGTCCAAAGTGTTCGAACGCCTCATTGCGCGCCGATGCGGACACGCTCGATACCTGGTTCAGCTCCGGCTTGTGGCCCTTCGCCACGCTGGGCTGGCCGGATGAGACTGCTGACCTGCACCGGTTTTATCCCAACAACCTGATGATCATGGGCTTTGACATCCTGTTCTTCTGGGGTGCGCGCATGATCATGCTGGGTCTGAAGTTCATGAAGGAAGTGCCCTTCCGCGAGCTTTACATCCATGCGCTGGTGCGTGACGCCGAGCGGCAAAAGATGTCGAAGACCAAGGGCAACGTGCTCGACCCGCTGGAAGTTACCGAGAAATACGGGACTGACGCGGTACGTTTTGCGTTGGCCATCAGCGCCGCTCCGGGCACTGACATTGCATTTTCCGAGGACAAGGTCGAGTCGTATCGCGCTTTCGCCAACAAGATCTGGAATGCCGGCCGCTTCATCCTGATGAACCTTCAGAAAATGCCGGAAAACCTGAGCACCCAACTGGCCCAGGCGTTGGAGCCAATTCCCGGCGTCGGTTTTGAACCCGTGGCCGCGGAAGAGCACTTGGCGCTTGCCGATCGCTGGATATTTTCCCGCCTCGCGGCCGTGACCAGGGAAATCGAAGAAGCCCTGAAGGATTACCGCTTCCATGAGGCCGCGTTCAAGATCTATCACTTCTTCTGGCACGAGTTCTGCGATTGGTATGTGGAATGGGTGAAGCCGGAAATTACCCGTCCGGCGGAAGGGGAAAAGGTTCCGCCCGTCTGGATTAATCTGGCGCGGGTATTTGAAGCATCACTGCACCTGCTTCATCCCTTCATGCCGTTTATTACCGAGGAATTGTGGCATCTGCTTCCTCTGCGCCATGCCGGGGATTCCATTTCACTGACTGACTTCCGGCTGGTCACCGAGCGGGTGGCCGACCCGATTTCAGAAAAACAGTTTGAAAAGGTCCAGGAACTGGTGGTGACAGCCCGCAATGCCAAAGCGGAAATGGGCCTGCAAAAGGTGAAGCCCAGCCTGCAAGTGGCTTCCGAGGATTTGCGGCTGCTGGAAATCTTCCGCACCCACCAGGAAACAATTCTGCGCTTGGCCTCCATGCAGGCGATGAACCTGACGCGAGGGCGATTATCGGCGGACCTGCCTGACGTCCGCTCCGGCGCTTCCTTTGATCTGCGCCTTTTGCATGAGGAGAAAGTGGATCCCGAGGCCGAACGCACGCGCTTGCAGAAGGACAAGACGAAGCTTGAGCAGCAGCTTGCTCAAGTCCGGACGCAACTGAGCAACCAGGATTTTCTGGCGCGCGCGCCAAAGGAAATCGTGCGCGGCGCGGAGCACCGGCTTACCGAGCTGGAGGAGCATCTGCGCAAAATTTCGGAATCACTTGAAAGGTTGGGTTAATCGTGGGAGGTTATCTTAGTCCGCCGGCTGGTGACGAGTCCTCCGAGTCCCTGGATTTTTCTTCCGAGGAACTCCGCGAGCTGGTTTTTCACGCTCTGGCGGAGGACTTGGGACAGGGCGACTTGACGACGCGCGTTACCCTTCCCGGCGAGATGCAAGCGCAGGGTACGTTCAACAGCAAACAGCGGCTGGTAGTGGCCGGATTGCCGATTGCGCGAATGGTCTTTGAGATTCTTGACCCCTCGCTGGAGTGGCTGGGCGGGGTGGAAGATGGGACGGAAGTTGTACCGGCGACGCCTCTGGCTTCGATCCGGGGAGCCGCCGGATCTCTGCTGGCCGGTGAACGCGTGGCACTGAATTTTCTGCAACACCTCAGTGGTATCGCCACCTATGCCCGCAACTTGAAGGAAGAGGTGGCGGGAACACACGCCGAATTTCTCGACACCCGCAAAACCACTCCCGGCCTGCGCAGTCTGCAAAAATACGCGGTGCGCGTGGGCGGCGGAAGAAACCACCGCCTGTGCCTGGATGATGGCATCCTGATCAAAGGGAACCATCTCCGATTGGTGGGCGGGGTTCGGACTGCCGTCGAACGCGCCCTCCAGCAGCGCCCCCCCGGTTATCACGTTGAGGTGGAAATTACCTCCTTAAACGAGTTGGACGAGGCTATTCATGCCGGCGCCGACGGCGTGCTGCTGGATAACATGACGCCGGAAGAAGTTCGGGAATGCGTCAAACGTGCCGCCGGACGTGTCCGCCTGGAAGTTTCAGGGGGCATCGATGCCGGCAACATTCGTGCTTACGCGGAGGCGGGCGTTGATTTTGTTTCCGTCGGCGCCGTCACCCATTCTGCCGCCGCGGTGGACATCAACTTTCGTATCGTGCCAGTTTCGGAATCGGGGGATCGGGTGATCCGGTGATCGGGTGAACAAAAGCCAATTCGGCCGGAGCTGTTCACTGATCATTCGATCTCCCGATTACCGGATCATCGGATATCTTCTATGCGCACGCCCACCGGTAGCACCGATCGCAGAATTGACAAGCTGATTGATCTCCTGGTGAAGAACGCCATGGTGGTGGTGCCGGGTCCGAAGATTGCCTCGGAGATCGGCGTTACCCGCCAGCAGGTTTGGGCGTGGATTGAGAAGCTGCGCTCGCTGGGGATGGAGATTGGGGGAGTGCCGGCGGAAGGATATCAAATGGTGACGATCCCCGACATCCTTGCGCCAAGTCTGCTGCGCGCGGAACTGGGCGATCATCCCCTGGGCCGCAATATCATCCACTACTTCCGCACGGACTCCACCAATGCCGCGGCAGTGAAGCTTGCGGCGGAAGGCGCCGAGCACGGTACCGTGGTTGTGGCGGAAGAGCAAACCGCCGGCCGGGGCCGCCTCGGCCGCGCCTGGTTCTCGGAAAAATCCAGCGGCATTTACGCGTCCATCATCCTGCGGCCGCCCCTCTCACCTGCTGCCGCTCCCGTGCTGACGCTGATGGCGGGACTGGCGGCGCAGAAAGCGGTAAACACCGTCACCGGTCTCGCCGTGGACATCCGCTGGCCGAACGATCTGCTGGTGAATGGGAAAAAGGTCTGCGGCATTCTGACGGAAATGAGCGCGGAAGTCGACCGCTTGCACGCCGTGGTCCTCGGCATTGGAATTAACGTCAATCACAGCCTGATGCCAACGCCATTGGAAGACATTGCCACCTCGCTTCGCATGGAGGCGCACCGGGGTATTTCGCGCGTCCAGGTTTTCGTCGCGTTGCTAAGGGAACTTGAACGTTATTATCAATTGTTGCTGAAGAGCGGTGGCAAGGCCATCAGCGAACGCTGGGAAGCGGCCTCAAGTTTTGCCCACGGCAAGCGCGTTCGCGTGGTCACCGCCGCCGGAGAAGACCTTGCCACCACCACCGGCCTCGACCCCAACGGAGCACTGAAAATCCAGTTCGACGACGGCCGCCAGGAATCGTTGGTGGCTGGTGAAGTTGTGGAAGTGAAGTAGAGGGGGGTCTTCCCTTAGCCTGCCGCTAAGCCAGCATGAGGCGTTCGCCTTTCGGTTCCGGAATTGGATCGCCGAATTCCCGGGCAGTGTCAATCCACAACTGAATGGCTTCGTTGGCGCGTGCGAGCGCAGCTTCCTGTGTGCTGCCGTGAGCCATGCAACCCGGCAGTTCCGGGATTTCGGCGACAAAGACTTTGTCCTCATTACTCCAATAGATGATGATTTCATACTTGTGCATGTTCACTCCTTATCGCCTTCCAGCCCGTAGCGCACGAGGACCTGGCGAACCTGACGTACCTGATACACTTTGGCCTTGCTGCCCTCGCGTTGCAAATTGATGAGCTCACGTACACCCTGTCGCCTGAAAACGTTGTGGCTGCCGCGGGTGCGCTCTGCAAATCCTAACCAATGGAGGAGGCGGCACAGTTCGTCGAAATTGATGTTCGCATCCGACTTGCCTTATAGAATCCGAAGCCTGAGTTCCTCATACTTGTCCACAGGGCTTAATCTACCACATGTCGAGCACGGGCGGCACGTCCACCCCGCTCCCGCTAGCTAAAATCCCTCTTAGCCTGTTGGGGTCATAGCGTGATAAGATTTTCCTCGGCCGCCCGCGAGCATGGCTTATCTGGCAGCGGGATCCAGCCCAACACGGCGTCTCTTTAGAATGGGAGCGGCCGGAGATGATAGGTCACTCCTGGGAAAGATAATGAACAACCCCAACACCAAAATTTTTGTCATTGATGTCGGCAACACCAACACCACTCTCGGCTTGTTCGAAGGGCCGACGTTGCGGGCGCTATGGCGGCTGGCGACGAGCCGTGAACGGACGGCGGACGAATATGGAGTGCTGATCCACAACTTTTTCAATCTGGAGAAGCTCTCGACCACGGAGATTACCGGAATCATGATTGCCAGTGTTGTGCCGCCCATGAATCATGTGCTGGGCGAAATGGCGAAGAAGTATTTCAAAATGGAAGCGCAGTTCCTGGGGCCGGGAACGCGCACCGGCATGGCGATTCTGGTGGAAAGTCCGCAAGAGGTGGGGGCTGACCGCATTGCTGACGCCGTTGCGGCGTATGAAAAATATGGCGGCCCGTGCATTGTAGTGGACTTTGGTACGGCCATCACTTTTGAAGCCATTTCCGCCAAGGGTGAGTACTTGGGCGGGGTCATCATGCCGGGAATTGGCATCGCCGCGGAGGCCCTGATTCAGCATACTGCCAAGCTTCCCCGCGTCGAAATCCGCCAGCCCGAACGCGTCATCGGCACCAATACCATCAGCAATATTCAATCCGGCCTGTTCTATGGCACCGTGGACTCGGTGGATGGCATGCTTGACCGCCTGGTGGCGATCCTGGGACCGCAGACCAAGATCGTCGCCGCGGGTGGACATGCGATGCTCGTGGCGGGTGCTTCCCGGTACAAGCCGGTCATCGATTCTTCCCTGACGCTGGATGGTCTGCGCATCATCTACCATCGCAATCAAGCCGCGCGGCGCAAGTAGGCCGGAGACAGTGGAAAATTACTTCAACTACTTCACGGAAATCGAGGAACAGTTCCGCAAGTGCCGCTCGGAACCCGTCCTGCTTTCGCCCATCGATTGGGCGCTGGTGGAAGCATGGAAAGAACAGGGCTTTCCGCTGGAGGCGGTGCTGGCGGGGATTGAGCGCTCCTTCGAGAAATTCAAAGCGGGAAAGCACCGCTACCGCAAGGTGAACACTCTGGCGTATTGCTCGCAGGAGGTTTACCGCGCCGTCGAAGAAAGCCGCGCGGTGGTGGCACAGGGAGCTGCGGCACAACCGGCAAAGGCGGCGGACTCCGCTCCGTTTTCAGGAGAAGAGATTTCGCGGTTCCTCGCACGCTGCGCGGAAGCCGTGGAAAGCGCGGGCCGGCACGCTCGGGATGAAGGGAAGCAGGTGCTGGCGGACGAACTGGCGGAGGCTGCCGGCGTGCTCCAAACCCTTGGCGCGCGCACCCAAGCCCAGCCCGCCGGCGATTTGGAAGAGACGGAAAGAAACCTGACCGCGCTGGAAGAAAAACTGAATGCCACGCTTCAGCGCGGGACGCCGGTGGACTTGCTGGCACAGTTCCGCGCGGAAGTGGATCGCGGCCTCGTCCCGTACCGCCGCAAAATGGCGACACCGGAAGTGGATTTG
>CAYTMD010000121.1:0-14257 GCA_964438685.1 uncultured Acidobacteriota bacterium | reverse complement strand
CAACTTCCAGAGTAGTGTTGCCGGTGTTGCCCCAGCCTGCGCCACTGCCACCCTTATTGTCAGCGGTCTTGGGGGAGATAACAATAGTCTGTCCCTTTGCCACATTCTTGGTGGCGCCACGATCTTCAACTTGCAGCGCACCTTCCTTGGCAGTAACAACCACTGAGCCATTCAGCATGGCAACTTCACCAAGGGTCTTGAAGCCCGTAGCTGGAGTGATGGAGATTTCTCCCGCCTTCACACGAACCGCGGTTCCATCGCTGGGGTGGAGCATTGAAACGTTGCCTTGGCTAAGCAGGACGGTAACTTCATTCGAATCCCGCAGGAAGGAAGCAACCGTATCGCGTCCGAAAATCACACGGCTATTATTGCCCACCGCGATTACAGCCACGCCATCTTTAACTTGCAAGCTGTCTCCGCTAAATATTGTAGTATTGGGCAAGAGCGACTGGCCACCTACGCTTGCATTCATGCTGCCAGCAACTGAGCCGATCACCGCAGAACCAGCAAGAGCCGGCACCGTCGCCACCGCCCCCACCAAGAGGGCCAGTAGAGTCACGCGCAAACTTGTCGTCTTCATCGCCATCACATAAACTCCTTTTTTTAGGGCTGATGAGGAACCGCCACACTCTCCAACCCGGGATACACTTCTATTCAACCACTTCATTAACGTGGCTAGAGTATAAACCGTCCCATTTTTTTGTCAAGTTTTTTTTCAATGAAATCCAGTTTCATTTGCACTCCTCCACATTAAAACCTGCGGCACACTTTCCAAGCTATTATTCAGTCTAAACCATTATAAGCCAATTTGTTACAGGAGTGTTACTGAAGTGTGATTTAGCCAACAAAGTGAAGTTAGTAACCCCAAAAAATTGTTATCGTTCTTATAAAGAGTACACAAAGTCGAATCAAGACAAGCATTGTCCCCAAACCGATTAAAGCGGCACAAATGCCCGACGGCTTCGGGCAGAATGATGTGCTCGCCCCCCATCCACTGCATTTCTGGCGGCATCAAGCTCCTGCCATTCGACTGACAAAGAGTCCTTGGCCGCAGTTAACTTGACTTGAATTTGCCCTTTGGGACCTCATATCCTGATGTTAATCTCAGGCATCATAATCATTTTGTAAACGGCCCAAAATTGACATTGCTCATTGTTCGCCCAGTATTCACCCCTCACAAGAGTCCCCAGGGTTTCCGGTAATCTTTGGTAAGCAGTTTATTTGCCTGTTCGTCTCCGACGAACTGTTCGCGCTCGGCATCCCATGTCAGTTTGCGCCCCAGCTTATAGGAGATCACTCCCAGCAGACCCACGCTGGTGGAGCGATGCATGGTGGCAACATCCGAGTGCGTTTTCCGCCGCGTACGCACACAGTCGAGGAAATTGAGGACGTGAGGATAATGCTGCGGCGATCCTTCACCGTGGATGACATTAGGATTATCCAACCGGTCAGGTCCCACCCGGGTCGGTTCAGGCCACAGTGTGTAGCCGCTGCGATCGACAAACAGGGTGCCATCAGTGCCGTAAAACTGAATGCCGTAACTGTGGCCATCGGGACCATGCCCATTGGCGACGCGGTTCGAGAAGCGCACGATGAACGATTTGCCGCTCAGGGGAGAAGCAGGATACTCATACACGACTTCCAAAGTATCAGGAGTTTCGCGGCAATCCTGCAGAACGTAATTTCCACCTGTGGCGTTAATCGTTCGGGGAGCCTCTACGCCCATGGCCCAGTTCACGATGTCGAGCAGGTGAGTTCCCCAATCTGTCAGCATGCCGCCGGAATAATCCCAAAACCAGCGGAAGGTGTTAAAGGTGCGCACGCGGTTGTAAGGCCGCTGCGGCGCGGGGCCAAGCCACAGGTCGTAATCAAACCAGGAGGGCGCTGGCGTATCGGGCACGCATTGCAAGCCCTCCGGATATTGATTCCCGTGAATCCAGGTTTCCGCCAGCGTTACCTTGCCGATTTTGCCCCTGCGCACCAAGTCCACTGCCTTCACAAAATGCTCGCCGGAGCGCTGTTGCGTTCCCACCTGCACAACTCGATTGTAGCGCGCGGCAGCTTCCACCATGTGGCGGCCTTCCACAAGGGTGTGCGAAAGGGGTTTCTCCTGGTAAACATCCTTGCCTGCCTTGCAAGCCATGATCATGGGAATGGCGTGCCAGTGGTCGGGGGTGGCAATGATCACCGCATCGATGTCCTTGCGGTCGAGGACCTCGCGAAAATCGTTATATCCCTTGGCAGCCCCGTTGGTCAGCATGATGGCCGCATCACGATTGGGAACATAGGGATCGGCGACCGCGACGCAATCCACCTGCCCGGTGCGCAGCATGTCGCGTAGGTCAACCTGGCCCATCCCGCCAGCCCCAATCAGGCCCACGCGAATGCGGTCATTCGCTCCCAGGACGTTACGAATCATCGGTCCGGCGCCCATCGCCAGGCTGGCGACGCCGAGCGTTGCGGATTTATTGAAGTCACGACGACTGACTTTAAGATTTTCCATGAGAACCTCCGGCCTTGAAGGCTTGGGGAATTTGGTAACCCGCAAAGTCGGAGCGCTGGACAGAGAATCAATGCGCCGAACGGCTTGCGGCACCGTGAACTTGCGCGCGAACTATACCATAAAAGGTCCGGAATGGGGGGCCGCAGACACTTCACCCAGCAGCCACAAGCATGCGCCTGGGGATGCATGCCGCCGCCGTTGTAAGCTGCTCCACCCCGCGCAAGCAAAAGAACCTTTACTTACCGCAGGACAAAAGGCCAAAATGAAAAATCCCGGCACGTGACGAACACCTGCATGGGAAGGCCGTAATTCTTTGGCCATCCTGGCAAGAAATTTCAATTATAGGAACCTGCACAGGGGCACTCGCGACGCCAGCGCGCGACGAAGGCGGGTCGTGGCCAAAGGCGAGGCAATGCCATCGAGAACTCATTCATGAAATCCTGGATCAATTCCCTTCCCTCTCCCCAACCAACCACGCGACGCCTTCTGGCGGGAATCGCGGTTGCTGTGCTCCTCTGTATCTACGCTGTGGAAGTAACGCGTGCGTCCCGGGATCTTTCCGTCACGTGGGATGAGCCCTGCCACATTCTGGCCGGCTACTGCTATTGGCACGCTGGTGATTACGGCTTTAATCCGGAACACCCGCCGCTGGCAAAACTGGTGGGGACGTTCCCACTTTTATTCATGAATCTGAAAGTACCTTCCGTGGGACGCGACGATTCCAAACCCACCTCCGTGATACAAGGACGGGCGCTTGTCTACGGAAACGACGCGGACACGCTACTGCTCCGGATGCGCCTGGCCGAAGCGGTCGTGGGGTTGCTTCTCGTCCTGCTCCTGTTTGAGGCTGGGTACCGGATGTTCGGCGCCGGCGTTGCCTGGATCGCCGCGGTGATCGCGGTGTTCGAACCCAACCTGCTGGCCCATTCAACCCTGGTCACCACGGATTTTGCTTTCACCTGCTTTTATCTGGCAGCCGTTTACGCGCTCTGGCGCCTGGCCGAGCGACCCAGCCTTCTTCATCTGGTGGGATGTGGCGTAATGAGCGGGTTGGCGCTGGCCTCCAAACATTCCGCTATCCTGTTACTTCCTACGCTGGCATTGCTGGTCGCCGCGGAAATCACCTTCCGGGTCAAAGCGGCACTTCAGAGCGGGTCCACGCAGCAGCAGGTCCTCCGGAAGGAAATTCGAATTTGGGTTGGCAGACTGATCGTTATTTATGGGCTCGCGGTCCTTGTCCTGTGGGGCTTCTACGGGTTCCGGTATCAAGCTCGCCCCGACGGCATCCCGCTTTGGCAAAGCCTTGCGAGCTACACTGCGCTCCTGAAGGGACACCTTGCGCCCTGGCTGGTCAACATCGCGGCGCGTTACAAACTGCTGCCCGAATCGTATCTGTTCGGCCTCACCGATGTGCTGCTGGTCACCGCCGGCCCGCGTTTATCCTTTCTGTTGGGCAATCTTCATCCACATGCCTTGTGGTATTACTTCCCCATCGATTTCGTGATCAAATCCACCCTCGGATTTCTGGCCCTGATAGTTTTGGGTGTGGCGGCCGCAAAGAGCTGGTCGGGAGAGCGCCACCGCAAGGCGGCTTACATCCTGATTCCACCCGTGTTTTTCATGGGAGTCGCCCTGACTGCGGGCACCAACATGGGAGTACGGCATATCCTGCCGATTTATCCCTTTATGATCCTGGCAGCCGCCGCGGGAACCTGGGAGTTAGCACGGCGGAATCAGGCATGGGCCGTGGTAGTTGCGGTACTGATTGCATTACATATCGGCTCATCGCTGCGTACGGCTCCCGACTACCTCGCTTACTCCAACGAACTTTTTGGTGGCACATCGCAGACTTATCGCAATCTTTCCGATTCCAACGTTGATTGGGGACAGGGGATGCGCGAGGCCGGGCTCTATCTGAAGCGCCGCAATATTCAGGATTGCTGGCTCGCTTACTTCGGCACAGCTGATCCCGCCTACTATAACCTTCCCTGCAAGCCGCTGCCCGATCCCTTTCTCCGGTGGTGGAAAGAACCCATTCAAGTACCCCCAGAGTATTACCACGGTGTGGTTCTGATCAGCGGAACGGAAGTCGCTGCGCCCTACTGGGGTGCCGGCGGGCTGAACCCATACAGTCAATTTCTGCATGAAAAACCGGTGGCCAATATCGGGGGCTCGGTTCTGGTATACGAAGGAGTCGTGGATTTGCGCCGGGCTTGCGCCATTGCTCACATGTATAAAGCCTGGGATTTTATTGCCGCCAAAGATCAGGAGGCGGCAATCCAAGAGGCGCTTAAGGCAGGTGAGCTTGCCCCGGACCATCCCGGCCCACCTTTTATCGTTGGGTATATCCTTGCTCAAGGCAAGCGGACAGAAGCAGCCCGGATCCAATTCGAATCGTCGCTGAAGCTCGCCGAAGCCGCGCAACCCGAGTATCAGGAATTATGGGTGATGGCCGCAAAAGCGCAATTGGCGATCTTGCCTTAGCGCCCAGCCTGCCCTGTGGCGAAGCCAATTCAAGCGAGTGCGGTCACTCGGGCGGCAGACCGGAACCACCAGGAACGCTCAATGTCACCGCCCGGGTCAAGCTGATGTCCATTTCCGTGTAAGCCGGCAGAATCACGTCGCGACCGTGGCGAGTTAGCATAAAGATCGTGGTCGCGCCAACCGCGGCAATTTTGGCCACGCCGGCTGTTGAAGCGTCGGTGGCGGTTGAACTGATCATTTCAATAATCAATTGCGTGGTATCGTCAGAAACCTTGGAGAGCCCCCCGGTAATGCCAAAATCCAGCAGAAACCTTGCCTTTCCCGGACTTTGGGCGTGGATTCCTCCCTCGGAATCCATGGTCATGTGAGTTCCCTTGTCCACCTCTGCGGCAACGGGGGAGGCAGCAATCGGGGTGGCCGCGCCACTCGGCAAAGCCAAACGCGTAAACAGAATATTCAGCGAGCCGGGGCGATACAAGCGGCGGGGCGGAATGCGCTTCGCCAGTGTGCCTTGCAGAATGCTGCCCTGAGGAATGGCGGTGGTGGAACCCACCAGTACCGGCTCCAGCAGCACAGCCTGAAATGACTGGCCCTGGTGGTCCCGGGACGCACTGAGGCCATGCAGCAAAGCAACGCGCATGCGAGTGCCGTCGGCGATGGCACAAGGTTCCAGACATGAGGCCGGCGGACCAAGGGGTTTACCGCCAGGCGCTTCCGCAAGCGCCGGAAAAGTTGTACCTTCCGGCTCCACCTGCAAGGTCAAGACCCAGGGAGGGTTGGATTTCTGTTGCTGCGATTTCACTCCACGCCCGCCTTCGCTTTCCCCTGAATTCGCCGTCCCGGCAGCATGTTTCTTTGCTTCCGCGCTCAGCCCGGCTCGCTGCGAGAAGGCGATAAACGTTGCTCGCAGCGGCACCTGCACCCCTCCCGCCATCAGCACATTCACAGACCGGAATCGCGCTACCAAATCGTGCCGGGGCGCGAAAAGGTGAATCACAAACGGCCGGTCATCCACCCGATAGGACTTCTTTTGCGACTCGATTTTGTCCACCACCAGCCGAACCGGGCTTCCTTGGGGAAAAACTTCAGTATCCCGCCAATAAACGCTGCGCACCAGCTTGCCTTCCAGAGTTGTTCCCGGCGCGGTTTTCTTGAGCGGGGTGCGGCCCGGCATGGCAATCCAAATTACCGGAGCCTGCCCGTCTGCGCTCTGCGCATACGCACACGTAATCGTCGCCCAGGCGATCAACGCAATGCACACAAATTTCATCATATGGGGAGCCCTCAAGGGTTCATGTCCTCCAATACGGGGATTGCCGAGGGGGGATAATATCATCAATTCAGAGGCCGCAACGCGACGGGGCGGCAATCAAACTCGTCTTGTAGGGGTGCTTGGCCGTGCCCCCTGCTTCCGCAATTGGAAGTTGGAGTCAATCTAAGGGGCGATTCACTACGGTAGGATCGCGGATTTTATGCCACCGGCTTCGCTTCCGGCGCGGGCCGGTGACTTGGTGGCGGCCATCAGCAAGAACCCGATGGTCGCGGCCACCAGCGTAACCAGCAACTTGGGTGGAGCCGCGTAATTGGCGAGAAAACCGGCCAAGGGGCCGCCCACGGCGCTTCCCACAAACTGTGCGGTGTTATAAAAACCCAGGGCCGTTCCATAGGAGGCCGCCCCTGCGGTCTTACTCACCAGACTGGGGAGAATCGGCTCAAGTCCCGTAAATCCAATATAGAAGAGCGTCCCGGCAAAGAAGACGGGAAGCAAACGCAGGGGGTCCAGGCCCATCCAGGCAGGTTCAAACAGGAGCAGGAAACTGGGAATAAACATCAGATACGCAATGGCGGAAAGCGGGCGCGCCCACCCTTTGTCCGCCCCCTGGGAAAAACCAAACATGGTAAAGGCGCTGATCACCATCATCGGCAGCAGTAGCATATAGTAGTGTGTCAACTTCAAATGGTGCTGGTTTGTGACGATCAGCGGAAAATTGAAGAAAAAGATCGACATGAAGAAATTAATCAGGAACCCGCCCACGGCGTAGGCAATAAGGGGGGGATGGGCAAAGATCTGGGCCATGGGAGCTGGCGGCTCCCGCTTCGGGTCTTCGGCCTTCAGGTAACGGGCCAGCAGAATGTCTGTCCCCAATCCCAGGATTCCCGTCATCCAAAACAGCGATGCCGTGCCAAACCATCCGGCCAGGATGGGCCCGCCAATAATTCCCACGGCAAATGACACTCCGATGGGGATGCCCAGCATTGCCATGGCAGTGGAGCGCTGCTCAGGTTCAACATAGTCGGCCACGGTGGCAAACGCCACAGAGATAATTGCTCCCCCGCCCTGCACGAGCCGCCCGAAAATCAATTCCCAAATTTGCCAGGAGTGGGGAAGGAGCGGAGGCAAGGCGCAAAGGAATGACCCCACGCTAAACAGCGTCATGCCGATTATCAGCACCTTGCGGCGGCCAATGCGATCGGAAAGCCTGCCGAGGGGAATTTGCAGAATCGCCATGGTCAGCGCATAGGCACCAAAGGCGAAGCCGACCAGGAACTTCGAGTTGGTGAACCGGAGCCCATAAAGGGTAAAAACCGGAAGGACCAGGAACAAGCCCAGCATGCGCAATCCCACCATGCTGGCAAGGGTGAATAGCACCTTCTTTTGCGTTGAGGTAAAGGTGAAGCGTTGACGAACAGTGGTTTTGGACATGCGTAAGGAAAGGGTAAAGGCTAAAGGGTAAAATTTAAAGGCTAAAGGTTAAAGGTTTGAAATCTAAGGGGGATGGCTTAAGTTGCAGGGATTAAAGGATACGATATGGCGGCAAAGCTTTTACCCTTCATCCTTTACCCTCTTTTGTTCACCCTTTAAACTTTACCCTTTACACCTTATTCACATTTCCACATATTCCGCGTGCACTTGTTTCGGCAGCAATCCCTTTTCGAACCCGCGGTCAAGCAGTGTTTGCACTGCCTGACGGCCGCGGTCGCCGTAGTCAAGCGTCCACTCATTCACGTACATCGCAACGAAACGGTCTGCCGTAAGAGTGTCGAGGCCGCGCCCGAACTGCAAGGCATAGTTCAGCGCCTCTTCACGATTGTCCAAGGCGTACTGGATGCTTTCCTTCAGGAGTTGAGCCGCCGCACGCACGGTACGGGGGTCAAGCGAACGCCGGATGAGGTTGCCACCCAGCGGCAGTGGCAGGCTGGTTTCCTGATGCCACCATTCACCCAAATCCACGATCTTCTTCAAGCCTGACTCGGCGAAGGTCAATTGGCCTTCATGGATCACCACACCAGCATCTGCCTCGCCCCGGCTCACGCAACCGAGAATATCATCAAAGGGTCTAAAAACCGGCTCGAACTCCCGTTCATAGAGCTGCATTACCAGGAACGCGGTGGTCATTTTCCCCGGGATGGCAATACGTTTGCCGCGCAAGCCATCCGTGCCGGGGGTGGAACGCGCAACCACAATCGGCCCGTAGCGCTCGCCGAAACTCGCCCCCGAGGGCAGCAGGATGTAATGATCCGCCAGGTAAGGGTAGGCGTGAAACGAAGCGGCCGTAATGTCGTAGACCCCCTGCATGGCCTTCTGATTCAGCGACTCGATATCCTCGAGAACATGCTTGAATTCCAGGTTATCACCCCGCAGCTTCCTGGTGGCGAGGGCGTAGAACATGAAGGCGTCGTCGGAATCAGGGCTGTGCGCCAGATTCAGGGACACCTTACGCGGCTTAGGTTCGTCAGTCTTTTGGGTACTCGAGGATGACATGCAAGCTCTCAGTGCAACGTCTTCAGTTCAGGTTAATGACGTATTCTATCACAGGTGCAATAAAAGGCACACATAGTGCCAGCATATTTAATGTGGATGTATGCGTTTATGTAATATTGCCGTTATAAATCTATGAATGTCTGACTATCGTCCGGGAAGACACGAACGGCCCTATTCATCCCTACCGGACCGGGCCGGCAGAAGATTCACTTCAAGGCTTCGCTGCGGGCCCGGCCGCATCCAAACGGGCGCGAATGGCGCGCTTCGCCCGCAAAGCCGCTGCCGCGACGTCCGCATCATTATCGTGTTCCAGCCGGTCGAGTTGTTGCAGGCTGCCCTGATCCCCACTATACATCAGTACCACGCACAGACGTTTTCGAATGCCGGAGTCCGGACTCTGCAAATAAGGATAAAGCTTGGTAAGGAAAGCCGGATTTCGGCAGAGTTCGGTAAGGTAGGAGCGGGCAACATCGCCGCGTATCTTGGAGCTCAGTTCGCTCACGATGTCGGTTACGGCTTCATCCTTGCCCAAGCTTGCCAGGGCGAATTCCATGGCGAGTTTGGGGCTGGCGTCTTTTTCTGCGCTGACAGCCTTTTCCAATTCACTCCGGCTTTGGGGATCCGCGGCCCGTGCCAACCCCTCGCCCGCCCCCTGTCGAACGCTCTTGTCATCGCTCCACAACGCTTTGGTGAATATCGGCACGGAAACCTTATCGCCCAGGAAAGCCAGTCCCTGCATGGCCGCGACCTGATCTTTCTGATCAGGGTCAGTCTGGAAGATCGCCTGCAACTTGGGCAGGGCTTCCTTTGCCCTCAGAATCCCCACGGCTACACTGGCATCACGTTTAACGTCCTTGTTGGGTGAGTCGAGCAGATCTACCAGCTTGGGACCTGAATCCAGATCCTTGATCTTGGTAAGGGAGTTGATTGCTTCGCGGGCCAGATCGGTATCGGAAGCGTGCGCGGCCTTCACCAGGTCCGGAACTGCCGGCTTCGCCACCAGGATTCCCAAACCCTTGGCAGCTTCACGCGAACCGTCGCTGGAGCGCGTGTCATTCATCGCGGCTATCAGCGTGGTAGTCACGGTGGGGTCCACGGCAATTCCCGGGTCAATTCTGGAATCATCCGGCTGGAAATGGTTGCTGGCACGTTGCCAATTCTTCTTCATAAACCCAGTCAAACCAGAGGACGGGATCACGCCGGAGTAATAGCCCACCAGGCACTGCACTGCGGTAACCCGCACGCCATCGTCCGTATCCTTGGTAGCCTGTTCGAGAGGCGGCAGAACGTCTGTCTTATGGAATTGGAGCAACGCCAGCACCACTTCACGCCGCACCTTGGAACTGGGATCGCTTAACGCTCCTGCCAGCGCAGGGATGGTGGTAACATCGCCTTCCTTACCAAGGCTCTGAGCTGCCTTGGCACGCACGCTGTCACTGTGCCCCTGCTTCAGCAGCATCACCGACGGATTGCTGCTTCCGGTCGAGGCAGCAGGGGGGGCAGCGGGCTTGTCACCTTGAGCGTAGATTACCGCAGCGCTCGAAACGCATAAGACTATTAACATCATCAATTTGACAGAGTGCTTCATTTTATCTCCGTGATCCTCACTGCCTACCCACCCTGCGGCATTCGCACAGAAGCCATGGCGGCATTAAGCATCGATATGGGGTCGCTCATGTGCCCAGGGGCGTTCGGCGTAATAATCCTGACATCCGAGCAGAATGCCATTCTATCTTACTTAGGATGCTGGTTTCACGATGGTGGTTATCGTGAGGGATGTCTTACCGTTGTCACCATTGGGCGCAATTGCGATACTGATCATGCCATTCGATCCCGCAAGCTGTATCGATGCCGAGCCGCCACTTTCCGTAAACACGGCTTTTGCCCCCAGTTTGTCTTTGTAGAACGCGGCGACCTTATCCACGGAATCGTCCGTCAAGAACTGTTGTATCTTCAAACCGCCCACGGAAAGTTCCCCTCCGCCCTGTTTGGCGGTGGCGCCAGGATAGATCGGGACTGCCGCGTCAACGACGGGGGCCGCCGCCTGGGTTGGAGCCGCACCAGGAGTTACCTGGATGTGCACTTCCCGGGTTCCCGTCGACGTGGGGAAGGTCGAGCGGACGCTGCTTTCAATCTGGTTCACCTTCTGCTTGGCGCGATAAACTATGTATACGCAACCCCCAGCGACCAAGAGGATAATAAAAATAAATATGGCCACCACGATCAGAACAATTTTCATAACCGGGCCGCCCGACGAGGGCGCTGGCGCAGCCGCAACCGGGGCGGCCGGCGCTGGACTTGGAGGCGCCGCGGCCGGAATATTCCCGGCGACGGCCGGTGTCGCGGGCACTGGAGCGGAAGGTCCACCTTGAGTTGCTCCACAACCGGTACAAAACATCATTCCCGCTGATAGGGGGGCGCCACATTTTGTGCAGAATTGAGCCATCGGATGTTCCTCCTCTTCACATCAGTCGACTAGGGAAGCCGCAACCGAATCCCGCGCCGCCCGACACGGGGCGCCAAATGGGATCGGACACGGAGAAATGACTTCCAGATAGTCGCGGAGCATAACACTTTTTAGGCTCAGAGTCGAGTCAGGGCGCGAGTTTGGGAAGGGGCAATTATTCCCGTGACAATCGCCCGCATTTGACTTGGGTCAAAATCCCAGTGAAGCCACGATGTGTAAGATAAATAAGCCACATATCCTCACAATGCCACAATGTCATTGAAATGAAAGAAGGAAGCCGCTTGGTTATGCAAGTATTGAATTATGAAACCCAGATGCTGGGAGCCGGCAATGCTGGGTGATGAGAAAATGAATCGGTCCGTAATATCCGCCTATCGCAATTCACCCGATCACCAAATGGTTAGATGGCCCGATGAACCGATGGTCGAAGTGTCCAATTTTCCGCTTACTTTTTCATGGAAAGGGCGTCTAACCTAATGGAGAGGTTTAAACCTTCGCGCAATGGATGGCACCTGCTTGGAGTTCGCCGGCAAAGCTACTCCGCGGTCAGCGGCAATGAACGAAGTTGAAGAGCTGTCGCTCATTCGCCGGGCTCAGGAGGGGGACCGTTCCGCCTTCGACGCACTTATCCGCCTGTACGACCAGGACGTACTGCGCCTGGCCCTGCAGGTCGTGGGCTCACCGGAAGAAGCGCGGGATTTGTATCAAGAAGCATTTTTGAAGGTTTACCGGTCGATCCGCCATTTCCGCTCGGAGGCGAAGTTCTCCACCTGGCTCTACCGCGTGGTGATGAATGTTTGTCTCGACCACCTGCGGCGGCAGCACGCTCGGAAGGAAGTGCAGGTACCGATGGTCGAAGAAGGCGAGCCGGAGTTCTTCCAAACCGTGCCCGACGACCGGCCCACACTTGACCCGGAGCGGACCACGCACTCCAAGGAAATTGGCCAGCGCATTCAGGTGGCTCTGGACCGGTTGAACCCCAGGGAACGCATGGTCTTTGAGTTGAAGCATTACCAGGGGCTGAAACTGCGGGCAATTGGTGAGATTTGTAATACCAGCGAGCAGACTGTGAAGAACTGCCTGTTCCGCGCCACGCAGAAACTGAGGGTGGAGTTGGGTGATCTGGCGTAGGTTGAATTTTCTGGCAACAATTCTTGAGGAGATGCCTTGGATATTTGCTTCGCCGTGACCCCTTCGGTCGCCGCGACGACCAAAGGCACTGAAGACTGATAACTGAGAACTGATTACTTATTCGAGCTTTGGGTTTCGCAGGGAGTACAGAACATGGATTGCCACGAGTTACAGGAAAATCTGCCGCTACTGCTTTACGGGGAACTCTCCCCATGGGAACAGGCAGCCTGTGAGGAGCACCTTGCCGGTTGCGCCGGTTGCCGGGCAGCGAGGGAGAAGTTGGACCAGTTCCACCAGGTCCTGGCGCAGCGTCCAAAAGTGGAATTGAGTAGTGCCCTGCTGGCAGAGTCGCGGTTGGCGCTGGATGAGGCGATTGAAAGTCAGCAGCACGGATGGCGCGCCTTGTGGCACAACGGCCTGCCGATGCTGCGTTTTCAACCGGCTTCGGGTTTTGCCCTGGGGCTCACGCTGATACTGTGCGGATTTGGCCTGGGCTGGGGATTACGCCCACACGCCGCCCGGCTCACTTCCGAGGTCCCAGGGGTGAATAGCGCGAGCGTGGCCAATCCCGATCTCGAAAATATGCGAATCAGCGGCATCAGCCGTGTGGTTCCCGACCCCCAGACAGGTGGCGTGAAAATCACCATGGACGCGGAGCGCCGCGTCACGCTGGAAGGCTCTCTGGACGATCCCAAGATTCAGCAGGTCCTGGTTTACGCCGTAAAGAGCTATGACAATCCCGGTATCCGCCGCGACACCCTCGACGCACTGCGTTCGCACGCCGACAATCCCAACATTCGTCAGGCCCTGATTTACGCCATGCGCCGCGATCCCAATGCCGGCGTTCGGCTGGAAGCGCTGGAAGCCGTTTGCAGCATGAAATCCAGCAGCGACGTGCATACGGCTCTGTTGGAAGCGCTCGAGCACGATGCCAACCCAGGAGTGCGCGTGGCGGCGGTCGATGCATTGATTGATCACACGGAAAAAGAGGGCTGCGATGTGCCCACGGCACGGGCGCTCGAGCATTTGGCCGCCACCGATGGCAATGCTTACGTCCGGCTAAAATGCTCGAGCGCCATGATGAAACTCGGGAAGTGAAGGATTCAAGGCAACCCATGATCACAAGGTATGTCCACATTTTCGCTCTTCTTGCTTTCTTGACGGCCATGCCGCTGGTAGCACTCGATGTATCCTCAGTAAAGCAGAGAGCCCCGGTGCGGCACGGACGCACTTGGGAACAGCGCTCGGAGTTTGAATCCCCCGTTAAGGAAGGAGCGCGCCTGCTATTGCGGGTGGATAACGGAGCGGTAAGTATTCACGCCGTGGCCGGGGATCGAGTCAGTTGCACCGTTGTTTTGCGCGCGTACACTTCGGATGAGTCGGAGGCGAAGCGGCTCTTCGATAAGTTCCAACTCTCTGCCCGTTCGGTGGAGACGGGAGGCGTGTACCTTACCAGCCAATCTCCTCAGCGGGCGCGGCACGGAACGAACCTGGGCGTAAGATTTCAAATCAGCGTTCCCCAACATTTCAACCTGGATGTGGTCACCCAGAGCGGCGACATTTCTGTGGATGGCCTTCTGGAGGGGGATGCCCGGCTGACCACGGCGGGTGGAGATGTTCGCGTGGGCGACCTCACGGGCGCGGTGCACATTGAAACGGCAGGCGGCAGCATCACTCTCGCGAAAGTCGGTCGGGATCTGATCGCGCGCACGGCGGGCGGCTCCATCCGCGTGGGAGATGTGAAAGGAGATGCCTTTCTTGAAACCAGTGGCGGAGAAATCGCAACCGGTGAGGTGGAAGGCGCGCTGAAGGCAGAGACGGCGGGCGGCGACGTCGTCATTGGCGGTGCCTCCGGGCAGGTTGTCGCACGAACTGCAGGTGGGCAAATCCAAATTGGTCCATCCGGCGG
>CAYTMD010000120.1:0-14292 GCA_964438685.1 uncultured Acidobacteriota bacterium | reverse complement strand
GCCTCGAACCCTTTGGTATCGACAATGACGTTCCACGCATTCATGGAAGCTGGATTTCAGAAGCGCGGCGAGATAATCCGGCTGGTACAGACGCTTCGAGGTGGAGACCGCCCGAAAGGTGCCGAGAAAGACTTTCCAGAAGTTACTGTCATGCCGAGGTCATGTTGGGAACCATGGGGAGTCTTCCGCAAGCCGTTCCATGGAACTGTCTCTCGAAACCTACGCGAGTGGGGAACGGGTGCCCTTCATCGCCTCTCGGAAGAAGAACCCTTTAAGGATGTAATTCAATGCTCGCCGACTCGCAGTCCTGAGAAAGACATCGCTCCGCATCCGTCACTGAAGCCTCAGCGCTTTATGCGCAAGCTGGTTAAAGCGGCATTGCCCCTAGGAATCGGAATTATCTACGATCCGTTTGCTGGATCGGGTGCTACGCTGGCAGCGGCAGAAGCCGTTGGGCATCACGCTATCGGTACTGATTCTGACCGACAATACTTTGCGATGGGAAAACAAGCCTTCGAGCGACTAGCTTCACTGCAAATCACAGACAACCATGCGAAGCGTTCCTATAGTCCGCAGCAAAGCGGAACCCGAAAAGTTTAACCAACGCGCGAATCCGCCCTTTGAACTTCGCCTCATGGATTTTCAGTTGGCGATGCAGGACGTTTACGATTTCTTTTATGACGTGAATATCCTGCTGCTGAGCAAGGGATTGCAACGCTTGGATGATATGCTCCGCCCCGCGATAATGTCTGGACTTCTCTCTGATATGCTCACGGCCAGCCTTGCCAAACATTCACGAACACTCGTGCAGAACAAGTATTTTAACGGACACCCTGATCTGCTCGTCCAGGGAGTGTACCCAAACGACTGCATACGATCGGGTGCTGAAGGCATTGAGATTAAAACTACAAGGAAGTCCGGGGGAGCCGTTGACACACACGGGGCACGCGAACAGTGGATGTGCGTGTTCGTCTATGATGTCGACGGCGCGACCCAGCCAGCCGTGAGCCGAAGACCAATGAAATTCACCGAGGTCTATTTGGGGTACGTTACCATTGAAGACTTCCGCAAGAACCCTCGTGGAGAACTTGGCACCAGAACGGCGACACTGGATAGAAACGGTATCGCCAAGCTACGCCAGAGCTGGATCTATTCTGCAATTCATCTGCCCACCGCCGACGATCAGAATTCAAGCTGAGACAGTACCCCGCAACAGGGGGGCGCGACAGAAAAGTGGAAGCCGCGACGCTATGTCTGGGCGCCTTCGAATCTCTGCGCCTTTCCGCTTTAGCGATTAGAATGCGCCCAGGTTGGGTATAATGGAGGATTCTATGCCGAGGCCGAACACGCATGTGGGAACGCTACCGAGATTGGATGTACGCCTGGGAAACCCGGCTGAATGGTCGTGATAAGAACCGGGTGGTGCGCCCACTGGAGTGGGGACTGGACTGGACGGAGAAATGGCCGATCCAGAATGGGACGCGCGAATCCGCCCAAGCTAACCCGGCGCAGTACCTTGCCCAACTCAATCAGCAAATCGTTTCCCGCAGTGATGACTTCTACGCCTACCAGACTCCTTCTGATTTTCGATTGGAGAATGACTTCCTGCTCTTCACCTCTCCGGTGCATACGCCCCATGCGGTCAACAACCTTGTGCGCGCGCGTTGGTTTCCCTCCAAGAGCCGCCGCGCCCTGATCGTGTTGCCGCAGTGGAACGCCGACGCGGAAAGCCACAACGGGCTTTGCCGGATATTCAGCATGATGGGGATTTCCGCGCTGCGCTTGAGCCTGCCCTACCACGACTATCGCAAGCCGGCGGAAACCGAGCGCGCGGATTACGCCGTGTCCGCCAATATCGGACGCACCCTTGATGCCGGGCGCCAGGCCGTCATTGATGCGCGATCCTGTGTGGATTGGCTGGAAACGCAGGGATACACGGAGTTTGGAATTGTCGGCACCAGCCTGGGATCGTGCTACGCTTTCCTGACCAGCGCCCATGATCCGCGCCTGCGGGTGAATCTGTTCAACCATTTTTCCGTGACTTTTGGCGATGTGGTTTGGACGGGCCAGTCCACGCGCCACGTGATGCAAGGCATTGAGGGTGGCATCGACCGCCAGAGCTTTCGTAATGCCCTGATGGCCATCAGCCCCGTCGCTTATGTTGACAAGTATGCGCGCTGGCCCAAGAAGTCACTGTTGATTTATGCCACTTACGACCTGACTTTCCTGCCCGTTTTCTCCCATCAACTCCTCGATGAGTTCACGCGCCGAGGGTTGCCGCATCGCACGCGCGTCCTTCCCTGCGGGCATTACACCACCGCGGTTACCCCATTCAAGTTCATCGACGCATACTACATGGTGTCGTTCCTGCGAACAGCGTTTGACTGAAATCGCGCACGGTAGTGGGCCGGCCTCGAGGCCGGCATGGAAATGCAGGGGCGAACAGCGTTCGGCCCGGGGCCAGCGTCGGTGGCCCCTTTACGCGCGGTGCTATGCGCAGCTAATGCCTTTTCTTCCGGGCATTTTGTTGTGATATTTTCACATTATGACAGAACGCTGTAACCGGCTTTTTTTCAGTATGTTCTCAGCTTTGGGACGTGGAAACTGCCCTCTTGCGACCCTTTTCTTTCAATATGTTCCCAGCTTTGCGAGGAAAAAAGCTCGGCATGCAGGATGGACACGATGTCGTACGCAGTTTGGCGGGGTAAATGAGGCGGAAAACAGCATCAGCACGCGTTTTTTCGCTCCAAGCTTGGGAGTGAGCACCGGGGGACGACCGGCCCGGTCCCATTCTCGTGCCTACATTGTAGCCTATTGTTTCTGCGGGTGTCAAGCCAAAACACGACGGGGCCTGCCGCCCCCCGGCGCCTCGCCAAAGACAAGTCTTCTAATTCAGGTGTAAAGTTTGGCGAACGAACTGCGTCAGGATCCCCCCTGAATCAAAGGCCGCCTTCGGGCCAGCATGCGAAAGACCCAATAGATCCCCAGCGCCGCCATCAGATGTTTCAGCGTGTGCCCGCTAATGATGTGTCCCAGGTTATAGACAGGCCGGTCCAGCGATTCCAGGATTTTCGCCAGGACGTAAAATCCCATCGCCACTATCAGATCCGCGCCGCGCGAGTAGCGGGCAGGGAAGAGCCATAGCAGAAGCAGAATGACCAGCAGGGTATAGAACTGGACCATGAGGTATAGGCGCATATCTCCGGCGCCGTGTAATTCACTGATGTACCATTGCCCCACACTCACCAGGCCCAGGATCAGGAGCGGGCCCAAAGCTACGAGTCCTGCGCGCAGATTAATCCTCTCCATCAACATGGCGGAAAGAAGAGACATGAAGGCCAGCGTCATGGGCAGGCGGTCCCAAACCAACCGCGCGTTGTCAGGAGCAAGGTGATAATACCCCGAGCCGAAGCAGGTCAACCCCACTCCCGCCGCCAGGATGACGTAGGGCAGGCGCTCGACGGGTGTAGTAAAAGGGTGTTCCGCTGGTCCGCCGAGACCCAGTGCCAACATTAACCCCCACAGCCCGGCAATTAGGAAAGGTGCGTTGGAGATGACATTGAGAAAATTAGGCACCGCCACGAAGGCTCGATGATCGGCGAAATTGTGGTATTCCAAGGGTTGCGCCACTCGCGGGAGAAGCGCGACGGCGACCCCCGCCGCCACGGTGATTGCGCCGAGAATGATGATTCGATTTCGATGGCTCATCATGCCGGGCGCATCGTAAATCAAATCTCGTCTTGATGCTATGGAGAATTTGAAGAATTCGGCGTTGCCTTTCGTGTCAGCACGGAGGTGTAGCGTCGGCAAGTTCCGTACCTCGAACCCCACATTACAGGTCCCAGATCCCCAATCCCTAACCCCGAAACCCTAGCCCCAAAACCTGCGCTAATCCTCTTGAATGAAGGATAAACTTGTAGTAAACATATTAAGACTTGAAAATGTCACCCAATCTGGCCAAACGAATTAGGTCCTTCGACCCCAGGACTGTCCTGGCGAAGGTGAACGGCGGTACGGTTGTCGCACCCTACCGGCGGAAGGCCGTGGTGTTTTCTCAAGGCGACCCTGCCGACGCCGTGTTCTACCTGCAAAAAGGCCGGGTGAAGTTGACGGTGGTTTCCAAGCAAGGGAAGGAAGCGGTGGTGGGATTTGTCGCTGCCGACATGTTCTTTGGTGAAGGCTGCCTGGCGGGGCAGCAATTCCGCATGTCGACAGCGACGGCTACCGAAGACTGCACCATCCTTCGCATCGACAAGAAGGTCATGATTCAGTTGCTGCACGCCGATCCGAAATTCTCCGAGCTCTTCACCACCTACCTCCTCTCCCGTAATATCCGGTTTGAAGAGGACCTGGTCGACCAATTGTTCAATTCCAGCGAAAAGCGCCTGGCTCGGATCCTGCTTTTGCTTGCGCACTTCGGCAAGGAAGGCAAGCAGGAGCCGGTGGTTCCGAAAATCAGCCAGGAAATACTGGCGGGAATGGTCGGCACGACCCGGTCGCGGGTCAGCCACTTTATGAACAAATTCCGCAAGCTTGGATTTATCGACTACAATGGCAGTTTGAAGGTTCACAGTTCGCTTCTGAATATCGTCCTTCATGATTAGGTTCCCCTTCGCGTAACCCCTGGGCCCGCTGCGGCCCGCGTCGAGTGACTTCATCATAATCTGAAAAGTGAGCAATATTGACCAGACTTCTGTGTCTGCCGGCGTTACGTTCCCGTAGGGCTGGGGTTGCGGCATATCGCCGAATTCTTAAAGATTATTCCAGCGGCGGCAATGCCAGGCTGGTTGCAGTCTGCGCTACAATCCAGCGCAACTGGCTCCGCAGACCAGCCCTCCAAACGACTCCGCACACCGAGGCAAACAGTAAATGAATATTCTTCTCTACAATCCGGACAACGAAATCACCAACAATTTCATGCCGCACCTGTGGATGTTTCTTCTGAAGTCGCTTACGCCCCCTGAACACAAAGTGTTCCTGATTGACGGCAATGCGCGGCGCATGACCGGCGAGCAACTGGTTGCCTACATCCGGGAGAATCAAATTGGCCTGGTGGGGATTGGCGCCATGACGCGCATGATCCGCAAAGCTTATCTGATGGCGGATGCCGTGCGCGCGGCGGGAGTTCCCGTGGTGATGGGCGGTCCGCACGTCACCGAGGTGCCGGACGAGCCGCTGGGACGGAATGGGGAAGCCCGCCACGCCGACGCCATTGCCCTGGGCGAGGCTGACCAGACGTGGCCGACGATTGTTGCTGATGCCGCTCGCGGCACGCTGAAAGAAATCTATGCTCCCGTGACCGCGGACGGCAAAGAGGTGAAGCCTTCTCTCGATGACTACCCGGTGATCCCCTGGGACCGCATGGACCTTGACCAGTTCAACCTGATCAAGCACTTTCCCAAACGGGTGCGGCAGTTCCTGTCGCTTGTCGGCATGACCTGGCAGAGCTTCCAGATGATTCCCATTGAGTCCGGCCGCGGCTGTCCCTACGGGTGCGAGTTCTGCACGGTCACGGGATTCTTCGGTGACTCCATCCGCTTCCGGTCGAATGAAAGCGTTGTCAATGAATTGCTGATGCTGAAGGCCTTGGAGAAGCGCGAACATGGCAAGGTTGCCGTGTTCTTTATTGACGACAATTTTGCCATCAATCCCCGGCGCACCAAGTCTTTACTGCGCGAGATCATCGCGCGGGGCGCCCAGGTGCCCTGGGTGGCGCAAATCAGCATGAACCTGCTGCGCGACGAGGAGTTGGTTTCCCTGATTGCCCAAAGCGGCGGCAAGTGGATCTTCATGGGCCTGGAGTCCATTGATCCCGATAATCTGAAGAGTGTCAGCAAAGGCTTCAACAAGCCGGACGAGTATAAGCCCATTCTGGAGCGTCTTGCGCGCCACAACCTTTATGCCATCACTTCCTTCATCTTTGGCATGGATAGCGACACCCCGGGAGTGGCGGCGCGCACGTTGGACGTGGTTCGCTCCTGGCCGCCGGGGCTTCCGGTGTTCGGGTTGCTGACCCCCTACCCGGCCACCCCGCTTTACGACCGCCTGGCAGCGGCGGGAAGACTTACCCGGCCCAGGCACTGGCTGGAATTCAAACCCTTCAAGATGGACTTTACCCCCCTCAAGATTACCGACGACCAGGCGGAGGCGGAGGTTCGGGAGGCATGGACGTCGTCGTACAGTCCTGAGACCATTGCTTCCAGCATGGCGTGGTTAAGCTCCAAGTCTCTTCCTGACCGCATTATTCATATGCTCAGCCGTCTGGCCTTCCGCGGAATCTATTTCCCCCAAATGAAAAAGCGGGATTGGCTCCATGTCCTATTCCAAAACCGCGGTCCCATCCTGCGATTGCTGTTTGAAGCCCTGGAGTTCAGATTCAAGCCGCGCCCGCTCAAACCGCTAACGGTCGCTCCGCCCATGCCCGTCAAGCAACCTGCCTTTACCGCCGAACAAGCGGGAGGGTAAGACATTGGTGATTTAGTGATTTGTGATTGAGCGATTGGGTGATTTGGCCATCGGTATCATTGGGCGATTCGTGAATGATGATTTGCCGGTAGTGTAGCGGCGGGTTTATCCCGCCACATGGCGACGCTGTGCGGCGAAGCCGTAACTAAACATGTCATCTGAAGTCATAGAGACGCGCTGGGAAACAGGCACCTCATGAAGGCTGAGTGCGCGAAGCGCCTTGGAGTGCGGCGGCTCGACGCCGCCTTTGTCGCTGGCTGTACCCATCAAGATTGAATCCCATCCATTTGAAATCGATCCCCATTCCAAGGCGGCGTCGAGCCGCCGCACTCCAAGGCGCTTCGCGCAGGCTAAAACTTTGACTCGTCTTAACCCGGCAGGTCCCTATCGGATTAATGGATATCTCAACGCTCGTGGCATTGAGAGCCGCGGATTAGTGCCGAAATCGAATAACGCCGCGCTACACGGCTTCAAGTTCGGGAAAGCGTGCTAATGTCCGTGAGGAGCCTGGCCTTGGTGCCGGCGGGTAGCCGCGTCAAGCCGGTGTATTCAAGCCACCCGTTGGAAACCCCCACTCCGGCGCCGGCCAGTCGGGCGAGTTTCATTTGGGCATCCCACTTTGACTGAAATTGCCAGGCGCAAGGCCTCCACGGTTTGCTGCCCAGCGCGGCGAGGTAGCGCACCGGTTCCTGCATGTAGAGTGGATGGCCGAGCAGGCCGGAATAGGCGTGGTCGCCGCATTCGCCGTCCGCCCACAGCACAAACGGTGACATGGAGCAGTCGCTGGTGAAGAACGCCTTGTCCCGGCCATACGATCGCACCAGGGCACGAAGCTTGCGGTAGAACTCGATGGCTCCGGCGGAAGTCGCTCCCCTGCGTCCGGGATGGTAATCGTAGCCGAGTCCCACAAACGTCTCGTCCACAACGATGGCGTCAGGTTGCAGGATTTCCATAATCCAGCCGGCCTGTTGCAGCAAGTGTTCGCGCCACTGCGGCGAGGCCAGCGAACAGCGCCAATTCTTACCCGCGGTGTCCGGACCGGTCCAGTCGTAAGCCATCGGCTTGCCCTGCGGGCCCACTTGTATGGCATCACCCAACTTGGCATAACACGGAGAGGCATCGTCCAACGCTGCGGCATGGAGATAAATCGCGGCCCTTGCCCCAGCCTGCCGGGTGGCTTGGATGCGGGCGCGCATGATCTCCAGCGACATTTCCGTTGCGCCCTGCTTGTCACCCCGCATGGCTTGCCAGGTCTTGCGGCCAGGTTGGATGTAATCACCGATGGCGGGATAGTAACCGTGTTGTGTGGCGAGTCCCACGTGGAACTCGCCAAAGTGCGGCAAATCCGAATCGTAACCACCGCCGCGCCGGCCGTGCTCTCCCTGTGCTGAGGAGAGGAAATCAAAGTAATGAACTTTGACCTCGCGCGCCCAGTCAGGCACGGTGAACTCTTCCCGGTGGGCCAGGTGATGGTACGCGGACCAGGCCGCCGACGCATTGCCCGTGTGCAGCATCAGCCAGCAACGCTGAATAATCTCGCCGCCTGCCGGCACGGTGATTTCCCGCCCGGCGCGCCAGGTTCCACCACTGCCCCGGAACCGCATGGGCTCGTCCGACGGCGTGAACAGGGCCACATGCCACGGCGCCTTTGAATGGTTGATGTCCACCACCGGCGCCAGCAGCAGGGCCTTGGTTTCGCGCTCACCGGCATAACTGGCCATCGGCTCGCGGTAGTGGCCCGCGAAATCCGCCGCGCCCACCGCCACATCGCCGTCCTTGATGAAGTCTTTCACGCCGAAGGGGGCAAAGCGCTCGTCCGCAAACAGCCCGGCGGCGGAGAGTGGAACGTAAACGTGCTGCATCTCCACGCGCGGCGAAGGTTGCGCGGAGGTGATGAACTGCACCTCGATGCGCTGGGGACGGTCGCTGGTATTGCGGACCGTCAACTCGGCGGCAAGAACGTCATCACCCATGCCGCTGCCGCTGTTGGCAAGCGAGTGGCGCAGTTCCGCGTGGAGCGGATTGTCTTGACTGACCGCCCGGGACGGCGAGAGTCGCGTGGCCGGAGCAGACGATTCCGCCAGACGGACGTCCGCCTCCAGCAACTCCGCCCCCACGGTCATGGGCCGACCGTCGCAATTCACCGCGGTGAACAAATCCAGGCGGCGGGTCCACCGGATGCGACTGGCTTCCGCCATCAGGCGTGAACCCGAGGCCAGAGTTACCAGTCCACTCCCGGCAAAAGCCGTTTGCACCAGAAATTCACGACGGTTCAGTGCCATGTTCATTTCTCCTGAGGGAATTGGGGCTCTCACACTGGGGGAGCGGCATTACGCCCCGGCACTCGCTCCCGGGCGCTGACAAAACTGGTGAGATTATCACGTTGCCAGCCAAAGCGCATGGCAAAGCGCGGACACATCATCCGAACTGCCTGCGCTTACGGCGATCACTGCTTTTGCGGCATCTTCGTGGGTATTGTAGCGCTGACCTTGAGGTCAGCACTCACGGGCCGAGCGCGCGCCGTCGCCATAGCGGCTTTGGCGCGTCGGCGACTGTTCGGCCCTACAAAACAGGTGCCGACCTCAAGGTCGGCGCTACCAGCTGAAGGCGCACTGTAACCGCTCACAGACCGTCTACGAGGAATTCATTAATACTGCTTGTTTCATGATTGTTTTACGAAGTGTCTTGAATTAGCTTATAGCGACAAGGGAGAATCCATCAATGACGAGACGCGAATGGATCACGGTTATGGGTGCGGCGGTGGTTATGCCGGCCGCCCGAGGCGCGGAACGGTCCGCGCGTTGCACCATCCTGGACCAACACGGCGCGCCCGTTCCCCCCGACGCGATGGGGCGATTTCACATCTGCGATCTGCTGCTTCGCCCTATCACCATTGATCCGGAAATTGCGCCGGGCGAGGTTGCCTTCGAACCGCCTGACAAGCCATTCCGCATCTCCGTCCCTTTGCGGGTTCCGGGGTTCGGTCATGTTTTTCTTTATGCCGACAATCGCGGCGCCGGGTACACAGCGTCTTCATTCGCGAAGGCAGGGGAACTCTTGTTGAACTATGAGTTCGCCGCTGATCGCCTGGCAACCGTACGCGATCTCGCGGAGGAATGCCGTGGGCTGGGCGTTGTCATTCCCGCCGCCACGGAACGCCGAATCACCGCAGCCACGGAGTTATTGCAGAAGGCCGACGGCGTGCGGAGAGATAGGCCTGCCTGCGCGCGAGCGGCGATGGAGTCGTTGAGCGAATCGCTGTGGGCGGGCGAAGCGCTGGTGTTCGAACGCGCCCGGCACCGGATTTCAAAACAAGAGCCCCGCCCCGGATTTCTGTTCGGCTGCAATGCCTTTGAATTCGCCAATGGCGCGGATTGGTACCGCGAGTATTTCGCCCAACTCTTCAACTATGCCACCATCCCTTTCTACCGTGGCATGCTGGAGCATCGGCGCGGAGAGCCGGATTATTCGAGGCCGGAAGGCATTCTGACTGCTCTCGCCAAGACCCGAATTCTGGTCAAGGGGCATCCGCTGATCTTCCTGGTGGCGGACGCGACCCCGGAATGGCTCAAGAACCTGCCTTTCGCTGAGACCCAGGGACTCTGCCTGTCCCACGTGCGGGAGGCCATCAGCCGCTTCCGCAGTCGTTTGCACGTGTGGGACGTCATCAATGAAGCCCACGTTCAGCCGGAGACCGGCACGGGGATGGCGGGTTTTACGCGAGCGCAGAATGTCGAACTCACCATCAACGCACTAAAGGCCGCGCGCGAAACTGATCCCACCTGCTTTCGCGTGGTGAACAACACCGGGACCTGGTGCGATTACTACATGGGCCGCAAACCCGCGCCGTGGCAGCAGAGTGTGTACGACTACCTCACGATTTTGAAGGAGGGTGGGGCCGAGCACGAGGCCATTGGGCTTCAGTACTATCATTCCGGCCGCGACATGCTTGAGTTCGAACGCAACCTGGAGACGTTTCAGGCCTTCGGGAAGCGGGTCCATTTGACGGAGTTGGGAATCGCCTCCTCCTCCGAGGATGTGCCCAAAAGCGAGTGGTGGGGCGGCGGCGTAGGAGGCACAAGGCTGGTCTGGCACGGCGAGCAGTTTAACGAGAGCTCGCAGGCAGATTGGTTCGAGCAGGTTTACACGATCGCCTATAGCAAGCCGTGGGTGGATGCAGTCTCCACCTGGGATTTCGCGGATCCCGCGTTCATTCCCCATGGAGGACTGATGAACGCGGACGGAACGCCCAAGGAAAGCTACCACCGCTTAACAGCCCTGCTGGCGGAATGGCGGCAGAAGACAGACTCGCCGCCACCCTTTGCCAATCCCCAAGCCTGACTCACCCCTCCAGGCAGGTGCTCAGCTACCAACTGCTAAGCCCCAAAGCCCGGATTATTCATGAACTTCTTGCAGCGATGGAGGGCGGCAAAGAATTTCGCACAGAGGTCACAGAGTTAAGGCACAGAGACCACAGAGAGGTCCCGAGATGTTCTCTGTGCACTCTGTGGTCAAACGCTTCCGTAATTCGATCGATAAAGCACTCCGTGGACTCCGTGTGAAACATTCCTAAAGCCGTCCCTCCGCTCATTCTTTTCATGAATAATCCGGGCAAAGGGGCGACCCAATCTAGACCAGGGCTGCGTCCGGGGACCGGCTCGTTCCCGGGGCGACATCAAGGGAGCAAAAGGTTGGAACATTTCATTCGTTTGCGGTGTCTAGCAGATTGTACAGACAGGGCTTGGGGCGAGAGATCGCGACGAGATTTGCAATCCCACCCTGCTCGAAGTGTACCGGGCGTACCGCGGAGTCCATTGATGGCCCACGGTTCGCCTTGGCAGGTTCGCAGAGGGCTTATTGATGCTTAAAGTCAGAGGGCTGACAAAGAGATACAGCAACATCACCGCCGTCGATGGGGTGAGTTTTCAAGTTAACCCCGGCGAGGTCTACGGCTACCTCGGCCCCAACGGTTCAGGCAAGAGCACGACGGTGAAAATGCTGATTGGATTGCTTGAACCCAGCGCCGGCCACATCCTCCTGGACGGGCGGGATATCCGGTTAGACATGATCGGTTATCGCCGGCAGCTTGGCTATGTTCCGGAAGAGCCGAACCTCTACCCGTACCTGAGCGGCAGGGAGTACCTGGAGTTGGTGGGGCGGCTGCGGTCCATCCCCGAGCAATTACTCGCCGAGAAAGCCGACAGCCTCCTGGAACTCTTCTCTCTTAAGTCACAAAGGCACGCAGCCATATCCTCCTACTCGAAAGGGATGAAGCAGAAAATCCTGATCTGCGGTGCGCTGCTGCATAATCCAAGGCTCCTGATATTTGACGAACCGCTTTCCGGGCTGGATGTGACTTCAGTGCTGGTCTTCCGGAACGTTGTCAAGCTGCTGGCCGGCGAGGGCAAGATCATCGTGTACAGCTCGCACGTTCTGGAAGTAGTGGAAAAGCTCTGTTCCCGGGTCATGATCCTTCACCGCGGGCGTGCGGCGGCCAACGATGGAGTCGAGCGGCTGCGGGACTTGATGAAGCTCCCCTCGCTTGAGGAGATATTCCGCGAATTGGTTCTCGAAGAAGATACGGAAAAGGTTGCAAAGGACATTGTCGAAGTGATGAAGGTCTAAGTCTGAAGGGTGTCGTGCCAACTTTGGTCCGAATCCGCAAGCTTTTCCGCGACGACGAAACTCATTTTGTCCAACTGGCGGAGCATTTCTTCCGCCGGTTCTTTGATAACGAGTTCATCTCTCAGGGAAGTGAAGCCCGGCTGACTGTCATCCAAATCCTTGCCTTGCTGGCTCTGCCACCCATTCTCTACACGTTCTATCTTGTGTATGGCTACGACAGCATCTGGTGGGATGCTTTCCGAAATTACCCCATCATCTCTTTGATTGATCATTGCCGTTTCGTAACGTTCTCAATGGTCATTATCGGGTTCGTGGCGGTTCTGGAGTGGGACGCGTTGTTTCTTGACCGGCGGGACTATGCCACCCTGGCTCCCTTGCCTCTCAAGGCGCACACGGTTTTTGCAGCCAAAATCACCGCGCTGATGCTTTTTCTATCGCTGTTCATCGTGGACGTGGGAGGGATTCCCACGCTTTTCTACCCTGTGGTGGAAACCATGGGCATGCCTGGATCCCACGTGTCATTCCTACGGCTCTGCGACCTGATTGTGGCCCACGGGGTCGCGATCGTCAGCGCCAGCGCCTTCACCTTCCTCCTCCTGGTGGCGGTGCAAGGTCTGCTCATCAATTTGCTTGGTCCCCGGGCCTTCAAAAAAGTTTCGCTTTACGTGCAAGTGTTGGTGATGATCGGGCTGCTTTTGTTGCTCTTCCTGATGCCCATCTTCTCCACGCTCCTGCCCGCGTGGCAGCGGACGCGCAGCGCACAGCTCTTCTGGCTCCCGCCCCTCTGGTTTCTGGGCCTCTACCAAACCCTTCTGGGTTCGGACGATGCGGTGTTCCACTCTTTAGCCTGGATTGCCATCATGGCGCTCGGACTGGTGATCCTGGCCTGTGCCGCCGGTTATCTTCTCAGCTATAAACGGCACATGCAGCGGGCGTTGGAAGCCGCCGAGGCTGAGCCCGCCGGACCGTCGCGGCTGACCGGAGCGTCGATGCGGCTGATGAACTTTCTCTTGCTCCGCAAGCCGCTGGAGCGGGCGACATTTTACTTTGTGATGAGGACAATCGCGCGTAGCGCCAAGCACCGGCTCTACTTTGCGGCTTACGTGGGAACAGGATTGGCGTTGGCAATGTTCGGAATATTTGCGGCGGTGGCGCATTCGAGGGAAGGTGATTTTATCGTTGTCATCACCCAGCCACACGAAGCCTTGCTCGCCATCCCTCTGATAATTTCATTTTTCACATTGTCGGGGATGCGCATGGTATTTACCGTTCCCGTGGATCTGCGGGCGAATTGGGTATTCCAGATGGCCGAAGACGAAAACCGGGTCGAATGTCTCAGTGGAGCGAGAAAGGCTATGGCCGTGCCCGTGATCTTAATTCTCGCGACTCTCTTCCCCCTCTATGCGGCTCTGTGGGCGTGGCTGCCGTCATTCATGCATCTCGTCTTTAGCATGATGCTATCCCTGATCCTCGCGGAGTTGTTGCTGCTCAACTTCCGGAAGATCCCCTTCACTTGCTCCTACCCATCAGGGAAGGCGAACATTACGGTATTGGGCGTCTTTTACTGGTTTGCCTTCACCACGTACGCCTACACCATGGCCACATTCGAAAAGTGGTTGCTGCAGGGTGGCATCCGGTGGACGGTCTTCCTGATCATGCTCCTTCTTGCGCTCACGGCGCTTGTCAGGTGGAGGAATATTCTGCTGGCAAGGGGATTCAGCATCATCTACGAAGATGCCGCAAGTCCGGAAGTACAGACGTTGGGCCTCGGCGCCTAAAATGGGTAGCGCAGCGCGGCCGTTCGCCGCAACCAAAGGAGAAAACTCTCCAATAGACAATCGACATGTAAAGGCCCTTTATTCATGCGCCTTTCAAGAGAAGCTGACAAAAAGCTTGCTAAAATAACAAGAATTTACGGTATTGCAATGTAGACGTACGCGTTCTTTGCGTTCGTCAGCGGCTCTTCGTCCGTTCATGAGGTTTCATGTTTGGAAGTTAATATCATGGTTGATGTTTCCATTTTGAAAACCGCGGAGGAAGTCCCAATACGGCTACCTCTGCATTGCCACACCGTAAATTCTTGCTATTTTGGCAAGCATTTGGGCTGTGCGATTTCTCCTGGCGGACTAAGACAAGTCATAGTTTGGGCCTGCGCGAAGCGCCTTGGAGTGCGGCGGCTCGACGCCGCCTTTGTCGCTACCT
>CAYTMD010000119.1:0-14370 GCA_964438685.1 uncultured Acidobacteriota bacterium | reverse complement strand
TCGCCAGTGCATCACGTGTTTCCGAAGTCTGTCCAGGAACGGCTTGTTGGTCGTGTTGTTATGCACGTCGTGGCATGTGGAGCACTGCATCTTGCCACCGTACAATGGAAGGACGATTCCGGGGGTGCCGCCCGTGCCGCCGCCCGCCGTCATGTTGCTGCCCCCAAGGCCGCTCGTGGCTGCCGCGGGAGTCACCAGGTCAAGCGTCTTGGCTGCCAGGGTGGCATCATAAGTAAAGTTGACGGGGTGGAGACTGGCCAGGCTTGGAAGCCCCGCGACGGTTGCTGGGTTGCCGATCAGATAGCTGTCCGGCATCAAGCAGGGGCTGTTCGACGCGATGGTGGCGCCGTTACCGCAAGCGGTCATCGCCGGGCTGCCCACTTGATAAGCCCCGTGGTAAAGGGTGTTGACGCCTACGGTTCCGTCGTGGCAACTCAGGCAGAGGTTGGTAACGGTTGCTGAGCCTGCTGCCGCCCCGCCGACGTCGGTAATGTCGGTGCCCAAGGCATTAAAGGTCGGACTGCTGTAAACCCCGTAGCTGCTCGTGCTGGATAGGTAGTGGTTCCAGAGGGGCGGTTGATTGGCGGGCTTCGTGGTCACGGTCGAATCGGTTGTGCTCAACTCCTGGTGGGGGGCGTGACAAAAGAAGCAGATCTCAGTTTCGGCGCTGGCCTTCGGCCCGTGCGTGGTGGAAGTGATGGACAAGTCGTGATTACTATTGACGACATTTTTGATGTGCGAGTACTGCGCGTTCGCGCTTACCGCCCAAAACATTGCCGCCAATACTGAAAACAAAACTGCGTATTTACGTGTCATGGCGTAATTATCTCCTTTGTGACTGGTTTGGTGCCGTTCTGATGGGATGCTTTCTCACTTTCTACAACGTTCGGCCCGGCTCCATGGGACGCCGTGGGTGAGGCGGCCACTGGAGCCGGGGTAGCTGGCGGGACTTCCCCATTCAAAAGCTGGAAAATCTGAATGCGCCGGTTATTCTGATCGGAAACGTAAATATAGTTGTTCCGGTCAATGCAAATTCCCGCCGGAAGCCAAAATGTTCCAGGGTCGCTCCCGACTGTTCCCACGAACATCAGCAATCGGTGCTGCGGGTCGAAGATCTGGAAATTATCGAAGTCTGAATCCACCACGTACAGGTTCTGGTAGGTATCGAACGCCAGACCCTTGGGTTTCAGGAATTGCCCGAATCTGTTCCCCTGTTTGCCAAAGGTGTCGAGAAACTTGTAGCTGGGGTCGAAAATCTGCACACGGAAATTCATCGTGTCGGTTACATAAATGCGGCCCTGGCGATCCAAGGTCACCTGCGTGGGAAAATTGAAATAGCCTTTATCGGTGCCCCGGCTTCCAAACTTCCCAATGGGCAGGCCACTTTCGGTGTCATAAACCAGGATGCTGTGCGCGTGGGAATCGGTGACGTAAAGGCGATGGCGTGTGTCGTCCACCGCCACGGAAGTGGGATTGTCCATTTCCCCCTGCTTGCCCAAGACCATCAAAACGGTGCCATTGCCATCAAATGAGTACACGTGCTGTCCGACGCCGTCCGCAACCCACAGCCGGTCTTTGGCATCCACCGTGATCCCCAAAGGCAACCGCAACCTGACCTGTGGGCTGGATCCTATAAAGGAGACTTGCTTGTTGTCGCGGTCGAGAACAAAAACAATTCCCTGCCCCGTGTCGCTGACGTAAATCCGGTTGTGGGAATCCACCGCGATGCCAAAGGGCTTGGCAAAGCCGGGTTTGATGTTCTTAATCTGGATGCCCGCAACCCGATCCAGGAAGTTGGATTTCTTGAGGGGCTCGACATCCGCCGCGCCATAAATCGACTGGACAAACTTGATGCGCGGCTGCTCCGGCGGCAACGGCCAAACCAGGTTCAAATTGGCGGGCGCCACATGCTTCTTGTTCTTTGCCTGAACACCCCCGGCAGTCAATAACAGCAGGATGCTGATCCCTGCCATCATTCCTTTCTTGGCGATTTGCGATGTTCCCCGGTTCATGGTCTTATCCATTACTTATGGCACTCCCCACACAGATCAATCTGGCTGGCGACGCCCTTCGGCATCAGCTTGGGAAGTGCCGAACTGTGCGGGACGTGGCAACTCAAGCAACTCAGTTTGGCGTCTTTGCTCCGGGGGTCTTTCCCCATGAGCGGATGCCCCATGATGGGGTGCCCGGAAGTGCCGCCGGGATCCAAACCCAACTTAGGGGCTTTGCTATATTCATCCAAACTCAATACCTGGTTGCCAATAGTCGCTACCAACTTAGTTTCGGCATTAACCTTCACATTGGGTGATTCCTGGGCATGACAACTAAAACAAAGGGTATTCACTGAAGCCCGGGTTTCAGCCTTATTGTCGCTGGAGTGCGGATCGTGGCACACCAGGCACTGTCCCGACTTAAAGGGCTGGTGTTGCACGGGGTCCTTGGTGGCCTCGTGGCACATCGCGCAAAGGTCACCGCCTGTCGCGATTAGCGTGATGGTGGTCTTGTTATCAGCGGAAGTCGTCTGGTGGCAATTCTCACACCCCATCCCTACCGCTGTGTGGACAAATTTACCCTGATTCTTAGTGGGATGGCACTTGAGACAGGTTTCGGCCTTTAAGTCCTTTGTGTCGACATAGGGATGATCCATGGAGTCCGCAGCAGAAAGTTTACTAACCCCTGATGCCCAAACTGCCGATATGACGAGAAGGATTAACAGGCCTCTTTTGGGCCCCTGCACCAACCGAATTCTAAGAGAACGGCTCTCTATACCCATAGTTGTATAACCCGACGAGCACAGGGTAGACAGCAATGGCTTAGCCAAAGATGTGAATAATTTGTCAACTCATGCCCTTATAAGACGTTAATTTTCTATGCTTTCTGGCCGACATGAATTCCGATTACGAAGGAGTGTAGCATTTTACAGCATAGTGCGTTAATTTGCACAATAGTCAGTATTCTAATGGGGTTACTCACGTAGCGCGTTTTCCCTGAAGGTAGATGCCACTCTACTAAACAGTGATGTTCAAAAAGAGGGCCTTCTGCCAGAGGAGTTGGCCGATCTTTCCAGCGGCCCGGCGCGGGAGTTTTCTCAAACAGCCCCGCGAGCCACACGCAAGAATATGTTCAAAATGTCATAATTCCCAGGCGACAAGGGACCGTTGGTGTTGTAAGGGCACAAGGCCTTGTGCCCGTACTTCAAAAATTAAAGATGCCCGTCCATTCATTGTAAGAAATTACAGGGGACGCCACTTTAGAAGTCACGCGTCCAACGAATGGTGAGCAGGTTCGCCTGGAAGTTGTTGGCCGTAATGATCTGCTCAATATAATAGGTGCGCTGCAGATCCACGGACAAACGGCCCGCTTTGGGGAAATTCACATAAACCGTCCCCGTAACGAGTGGCCAGGTGAGGGGTCCGTAGGCGGGGGGTTCCCCGCTGATCTGGCCGAGGCCCGTGGAGCGGTCAAAGTTCCCGGTAAGCTGCAAACCGAAGTATTTGCTGGGCTTGGCATCCACTCCTGTCTGCATCACGCGGTCAACTTCCTGATCCCGTAGAAAATCATTGAGCGGCGCAGTGCCGCGAGCGTACAAAATGTTCCCCGCCGCAAAAATGCTGTCGTAGGTGTACCCTCCAAAAACCGAAAAACGGTCATTAAGGGCATAAGAAAGGGTTACGGTATTGGAATGCACCCTGTCCTGGAAGCTCGAATCGATCAATTTGTCGTTGGTGACATTCAGATCATCTTGAAGTGTCACCTTCTTGAATGGTTGGAAGCGAAATATCAGGTGACCGGCCACCTCCGTGTGCGGGGTAATGGCCGTATAGGACGAGCCGCTATCAAAGGAATGGACGTCACCCCGGACGCTGAAGATTTTTGTGGGTTGATAGGCGAAGCTCAGTTCAGGCCAGGCGGTTTTGGTTCGGAGCGTGATGGACGGATCCACCACCCCGTTATCGACAGCTTCCACATCCGCCTTCATCAGCCGAACCCCCGGACGCAGCGTAAGAGAGGGGATGGGCGTAAAGAGCATGCTGAAGTCAAGATCACTCAGTCCATCCCTCCACACGGAGGTGGTTTGCCCGGTGGCAGACGTGGTGCTGGTGGTTGGCGTAGGTGACGTTGGATTGGTGACAATGCTCTGAATGCTCCCGAAATTCCCGACGCTGTTTGTGCTGAAGCGGGAGTATCGATAGTCCACGATAATTTCCCACCAGTCTTTGGGCTTGAAGGTAAAAGTTTGAAACAGGATGTTGTCAGGTTCACTCACCGTATCCCGGGCGGTTTGGCTTACGGTGTAGGGTGCGAGTGCGCCTGTACTGTTGGGGGCAATCCCATGGTATGACTGGTCGAAAGTGGCGGGCCCCCGGTAGCGGTAATAAATGTAGCCGCCCTGCCATTCAAACTTGGAAAAGGGTTTGCCGGTAAAGGAAAACTCGCTGATGGGAGTGGTGAGCCGGCGGTAATCCGACTGGGAAAGGCTGGTGAGGGGCTCCAGCGTCGAGCTTGTGACGGGATTGATGCTGAGTTGCGGTGAACCGACGTTATTCAGGCTCACGTTTTCAGTAAACGTCTGGTAGCCAACATTGTAATGAAAAGTCCAGGCTTGGAACGTATAGTCAATCCCCCCGGCAAAACGATTGGCTTCGTCGCTGATGGGCGCATACAGGTAATAGGGATTGGCCCGGGCAAAGGTGCCCCAGTAAGAGGGTGAATCGAAGAAATCCAACGATTCCGTGGTGTAGGTGGGACCGCTATTCTCGGTGCGGTAGTAATCAAGATTAAAGCGGAGATTGTTGGTGGCGTGCAGGGTAAAGTCTCCGGACCCGAATTTGCGTTCCGTTCCCCAGTCGTGATTATCGGTGAGGCCTTTGGAAAGCCCCGAACCCACCGCGGCGATCGGCAGAACCACATTATCGTTGGCATTCGAATAGAAATAGCTCTGTCTCCAGTTCACACGAAGGTCATAGAGCCGGGACTTTTTCACGGTAAACTGCCCCACTTCGAAAGGCTCGCCCCCCAGCCCACTAATGGAAAGGGAATAGCTGTCCGCGAAGGGATTGGCTCCCTTGGCGGCCTCGCCGAAAACGTTAAAGTCCGTCAGGCGAAACCCTTTTTCAAGGCCGGAAAGATCCTGAAACATCGGGCGATAGCCCTTGACGTCATCGAAGCGGTAGCCGAGCGTCAACGACCCCTGGGTGTTGAACCCGCCGATCGTGAGAGGCGTTTCCGCGCTGTCCTGTGCCATCAATACCCCACTGCCCACCAGCACCATTGCCAGGGCGAGGTGAAATCGTTTCCCAGGTTTCATGAGGACATCCTTCAACGCAAGAAATTGACGTCAAGCGACGAACCATGGACCGTTACGTGGCAGCGGGTACACTCGCCGCTGGTCTGGAAGCCCAGCCGGCTATGGGGAACAGCGGCCTGGGCGTGGAAGCCGGTGTGACATTGCAGGCAGATCTGGCGTCCTTCCCGCCGCACCAGCATCAAGCGATTGGTGCTCCCGTGGGGGTTGTGGCACACCACGCAGCCTTCCACCCGCACGGCCGCATGTTCAAATACGAAGGGCCCGCGTTTTTCCACATGGCACTTGACGCAGGTCTCAAAGTGAGTGGCATTCAAGCTGGCGCGATTGATGCTTCCATGCGGATTGTGGCAGTCCGAACACTTCATCAGGCCTTCCGGCACACGGTGGTGAATGGGCAGGGCGAACTGTGCCTGGACGTTGCCGTGGCAGCTAAAGCACAAATTAGGCTCGGCATCCTTCAACAAGCTGCTGTGAAGCCACCGCACCGTTTCCGGAAGCTGCGGCACCTGAAAGAAAGCGGCCTGCGAGTACTGAGGGCCGCCCTTGCCTTGACCTTTGACCTCTTTTACCAGGTGGGCGGTATGGCATTCGTTGCAGGAGACGCCCGCCGCCGCGTGTTGCGAGTGGGCAAACGTCTCCTGTTGCCGGCTTGTATTGTGGCAAGTCATGCAGCGTTCCGAGTTTTCCTTGGGGCTGCCCTGGAATGTGAAGATCAGCTTGGTGCCCGCCAATTCCTTGGCAGGGTCACCCGCGGCATCCTGCTCGGCGCCCGCGTGGGCTCGGCCCGGTCCGTGGCAGGTTTCGCAGCCTGTAACGGTATTGGATTGCGCCGCCGCCACGGGCTTAGGTCCCGCCGCCGTCTGCCCCGTCAGCGTCATCAAGTAGTCCACCAGGGCGTCGATTTTGTCGTTGGGCATGTCAGGTGGCAAAGTGGGCATAACCGTCCCGGCGCGGCGGTTTTCCATTCGTTTCAGCAACTCGGCGCGCGTGCGGCGCGTCCCAACGTCATCGAGGGCTCCACCGCCCTCTCCACCCTGGCCGCCCATCGTATGGCAGCCCGCACACATCATGTCATCGTAAATCTTCTTTCCCGCCGCCGCCGAGGCCGACAACCCCTGCGTGGACACAGCGGGAGAGGTTGGCAACCCCTCGCCCGCGGGAGCGTGAGGCGTCTTCGCATACGCCTGGGCTTCGGCCCGATGGCAGCCGGCACAGGTTTGCCAGCCGGCGTAGTCACCGGGCCTTCCCACCATGGGAGCGCGGGAGGCCACTGACGGTCCGCGGGAAGCCTCCGGCATTCTTTGCGCAAAAGTCCGGACCGTAAGCATACCGGGGAGGAGTATTAGCGCTGCAAGTATGAGCGGAGGTGGGAGTCTGCGTTTAGGTTGGGAACTCATCGAACGTCGTCCTCCCTCACCGCGGGAATCGTTTCTGCTGGAGCTTCCCTTCATTTGGGACTTCCGTTTTGGTTTCCCGAGTTACTGATTTGCACCCAGGGTTTTTATTTTTGAATTTCCCAGGCGACCATCAAAACATCGCTGGCAGCGGCACGTCTGTTCAATTTTGCTCACCCCGGCGGGTCAACCTTTTGGAATAAAACTCAGCCCTTCTGCCGTCAAAATCTCCGGCAGTGGTCCCTGCCTTGCGCAAGAATATATCGCATGGCTATTGGCAACTTAGCTAAATTCCCTCTGATTGGCCCGACGTCAGTTTCCCCCAGTTTTTGACATAAATCAAGTTATTGTCGGCACTCAGCCCGTGATGCGCTGCCCCATATCATCCTTGTATTTGCAGCAAATCAGGTCTCAAAAGCCCAAGCTGTGATATAAATTCTTCCACCTGAGGTGGCCCGAAATGCTGTTCAATTCGGGGTTACCCGGAAAACTGAGGTCTTCGGGCGCAATCAGACCTAAAGGCAATGCTGTTCACTTAAGCTGACTGGTCCCGACTCGATCCCCTCACCCCCGCCCCTCTCCCCCAAAGGGGCGAGGGGAGAGGTAATTTGAGTTTACTTCCCTCGCCCCTTTGGGGGAGAGGGTGGACCGCATCCGGCGTTTTCACCAGCCGGGGCGGGACGGGTGAGGGGGTCGCCCTGTAACCAATTACCACCTAAAGCCCTGAAATCTATTAAGTGAACAGTATTGGACCTAAAGGGCAAAAGTGAGGAGCAAAATTGAATAGCGGAATCCTGATCTGCTTTCTGGGCACGCTGTCATTCGGACTGCTCGGCTGTGCGTCCAAGGGTGCCGAGCGCAAGCACTGCCAGACCTCCGCGCTGGTGATCATGATTTATGTCTGGGCGACGCTGGTGATGATGATCCGGTCGGCGGGCGTTCCCTCACCATTGTCATTGCCGCTGAAGGCGGTCGCAGTGGCGGTAGCCTGCGGAATATGCTCGGCCCTGGCTTATTACGCCTTCCAATTCTCCATCGGGTTCGGCAAGGTATCGGTAGGCTGGTTGATCATGAACATCTCCAGCGCGATTCCCGCAATAGTCTCCCTATTTGTTTATGGCGAGAAGCTCACGCGGCTGAAGGTTGTGGCTTTTGGTTTGGTTCTCGTATCGCTCTACTTGATCTTTCTTGGCCGCCAAGCCGAAATGAAGTCAGAAGCATCGTCTACCCCGGGCAAAACACACCTGAAGTGGTATCTACTGATGCTGGTCATCTTTCTGACCAATGGCATGAGTTCCTACGGACTGAAGGTCATTGCAGGTTGGGGCTTGCCGGAAACGGATAAATTCCCCTATCTAACGGTTTGGTATGCGGCGGGCCTGGCAACGGTCGGGGTGCCCACGTTATTCCAGCATGTGCGCATTACCGTGCTCGAGGTGGGATGGTCAAGCATTATGGCTGCCCTGAGCCTTGGCGGTCAGATCGCCATGGCCGTGGCGCTTAAACTCAACGTTCCGGGTCACGTGGTTTTTCCCATCGCCATCGGCGGCTCAGTCTTCATCGTGATCCTGGGAGGCCGCTTCCTGTTTGGCGAGCGGCTCAACAAACTGATGACCAGCGGCGTTTCCTTCGGCCTCGCTGCTATCATACTTCTCAGCCTCAGTTGATTTGGGACCAGCAGAAAGGTCTTGGAAGCATGGCGGACAAACGCCCGATCAATTACTTGAAAGAGATTCTCAGAGCGAGAGAGGGAGGGACAACATGAGCAAGGACAATCAAGAGAAAATTCTTCTAACACGTGCCGACGACATGGGGTACACCCATACGGGAAATGTCGCCACCATTGAATGTATGCGCAACGGGATCATCCGCTCGGCCGCGATTCTGGTTATCGCACCTTGGTTTGAAGAAGCAGCCAGGTTGACTCGCGACAATCCCGACCTCTGCTTTGGGGTGCATCTGGGCCTGATTGGTGAATGGCGGGGATACCGCTGGCGGCCGGTGCTGCCCTATTCCGCAGTCCCATCACTGGTTGACGAAGACGGCTTCCTTTGGCAGTCGCCGCGGGATTTCTGGGGTCACCATCCCGACATGGCTGAGGTGGAAAAGGAGTTCACCGCTCAAATCGAGCTGGCGAAAAAGAAAGGCGTGAAGATCAGCTATATCGATACGCACTACGTTATGCCTTACAACGAGCACTATCGTCCGGTGATGGAGCGCCTCGGAAAGAAGTACGGGGTCCCGGTTTCCTGCCTGCTCGGTGAGCATGAACTGGATGACTTTGGCATCTACACCGTGCCTCCCGACGAGAAGGAAAAGGCGCTGGAGCAGGTGTTGCGAAGGCTCGAGCCTGGCGTCAACCTGATGATTGGCCACCCGGGGCTGAACTCCATGGAAAATGACGCGCTGGTGCATTTCGAACCCGAACACGTCCAACTCCTGGGAACCGGACGCCTGCGTGCCGCTGAGACCATGGCTTACACCAGCCCTCGGATCATGCGCCTGGTCGACGAGTTGGGCATCAAGCTGATGAGCTACGCGGAATTCGCCAAGCGGTAGGGAATCTTGGAAAACGATTTGATCGGCGTTCTGCACGGTGCCGGCAAACCGCTTGATGAGCAGGTCCATCCTGACGGCAGCCGGCTTCTGTTGCTATCCTACGGGGCGCGAGTGCTCGCCTTGTTCGCGCCCGGCAGCAACGAAAACTTCTTTTGGACCCACCCCGCGCTGGCGTCCGATGAGTCTGGACGCTCCTTCTTTCAGGCCAATGACTGGCACAATACGGGTGGCGACCGCACCTGGCTCGCGCCGGAGGTTGATGTCTTCTTTCCCAATTACCCTGACACCGCCGTCTGGCAGGTCCCCGCGAAACTCGACCCGGGCTCCTACGCCGCGGTACAGCCGGGTCCGGATTTAAAGTTTGCCTCCAAGATCGCGGTGACGCTTTCACGAAGCCAGCAGAAGGTGGAGGCGCGAATCACCAAATCCTGGGGCCCCGCCCTCAATCCTCTGCGTCATGAACCATGCTGGAAAGAGTTTGATGGAATCTCCTATACTGGTTACACGCAGGAGACCTGGCTGGAATTACTGGAGGGCAGCGATAAGTCCGCGCCCGTCGGCCTGTGGAATCTTTTGGCGGTACCCAACGGCGGCGAGGTGATCATTCCAACCCACGCCCGGGCCGAGCCGGAAATCTACTCGGGCAACGTCGCCCCCGCCGCCCTCATGGTGACAGATCATCTGGTTCGCTTCCGGACGCAGGGCGAGGGGATTCAGAAAATCGGGGTTCGCGCCGCAGCCTCAACCGGACGTCTCGGCTATCTCTATCGCAGCCGCGATGGTTGGGCTCTGATCATCCGTAGTTTTTCCGTCAATCCATCGGGGGAATACATTGACGTCCCCTGGCAGCGAAGTGCGGCGAGCGATGCCTTCGGGTTTTCCACGCAGGCGTGCAGCGTGCGCACCGAACTCGGGGACTATTGCGAACTGGAATATCACGCCCCGGCCATAAACCTTGCCTCCGGCCAATTGCAGTCCCACGACACCAGCCAATTGTGGGCTTTCCGCGGCCCTCAGAACGTGATTCGTAAAGTGGGGAAGCGCCTGCTATCGTCTGCATTTTGATCTCGGCAAGAGTTGAGAAATAAGCTTCCAATGGCTGACCCGAATTTCTCACGAGGGGTTGAGCAGGGTCCGGGATATAGCGAAGCAGGGTCAGTGCGGCTTAGGCTTTCGAGCTCTTCAACGGAAATGTATCCGACAGCACAAGGCGCTTTCCCATCGCGTCGAGATGCGTCTCCATAGCCTTGCGAGCTCCCGCGACATCGTGCGCCCGAATCGCAGCGCAGATCTCCCGATGATGCGCAACCGCTTCCCCAGCAGCCTGAGCCTGCCCCAGTGAACTGAGAATCCACTCGCGCATCAGGTTGCGAAGCAGGGTGAGGAACTGGCCGAGAATCGGGTTTCCCGCCGCAGTGGCGATGGCAAAGTGGAAGTCCACATCCGCCCGAAGATACTCGTCAGCTTGCTCCGGCTCCATGGTGGTTTCCATGCGATGAAGGAACGACTCGATATAATCAACCTGTTCGGGGGTCGCTCGCTGGGCCGCGAGTCCGGCGATCTCCACTTCAATCAACTTGCGTGCGCCAACCAGGGATTGCGGTTCGACTTCCGGCTCAAAGCCCATGGAAATGGGCCGAACGAGAAATTCCTGGCGTTCGCGAATAAACGAGCCCTTGCCGCGCTCCACCCTGACAATGCCAATGACTGACAGCGCCTTCAGCGCTTCGCGCACCGCGCCTCTGCCCACGTGAAACTGTCGTGCCAGTTCGGCCTCGGGGGGAAGGCGGTCACCGGGCTTGTAATCGCCGCGGGTAAAGAGTCGAATCATTCGCCGCGCGATAGCCTCCGATAAGGTTTCGCCGCCACCCAAGGGTATGCCAACATTGTCCATTTTTCTCGTCCGTGTTGGATTTGAGAGAGGAGTCTTGCGCTTTTTTGCCATGATGCTCGATCCGCCTGAGCGCCTTATCATACTATGGCCGCCCATCGGGTCAATCAAATATTAGGTTGCTCCCCACTGCCCAACGTCCTGCTGACAGCGCCATCCCACCCGCCCATCCTTCCTGGCTCATCACGGCGGAAGGTGCAGAGCGCATCATTCTTGACAGGGTTATGGGCGGGTAGTAGGTTAGGAATCTAATCCCAAAAAGGCAACCACAGGCTCCCCCATGAATACCAGTGCGCTCAAAGTATGTGCCACAATCATCGGTCTGGCGGTCATTGGATTATACGCCGGACCATGGGTCTTTGCCGGACGGGACGCGGAGCTGAATCCGCAGGCGCAATCCGCTTTTCTTGCCGGCACAGCCGACTTAAAGAAGGGCGATATTCAGGGGGCTGTCACCGCGTTTCAGGAAGTGGTGAAAATCGACAAGGCGTTTGGGCCGGCCTATTTGAATCTGGGGCTTGCCTACAATGAGTTGAGACAGTTCGAGAGAGCCATTCCATCCTTCACGAAGGCGCTTGAGCTTGACCCCCGCCTGGAAGGGGCCGCGCTGTTTCTTGGCATCGACTACTATAAAACGGGCGCGCCGGAGAAAGCCGTTGGACCTCTGCAAAAGGCTTTGGCGCTGACGCCAAATGATTCCGACGCGCACCTTTGGTTGGGAAAGGCGTATCTCGCCCAGGACCGCTACCAGGAGGCGATCCCACATCTCGAGATTGCCTCCAAAGCTGACCCCAAAGACATCGGCCTTCAATACGATTTGACGCAAGCCCACCTGCTGCTATCCGACCAGATGACTACCCGGATTTACAACGAGAATCCCCACACTTATTGGCCCCACCTGCTCAGAGCCCAGGCGTATAACATCCAGGGAAAGCTGGATTTGGCGCTGATTGAATATAACCAGGTGGTTAAGATGAGTCCTGACATACCAGGAGTGCACGAAGCCCTGGGGGAAATCTATTCCAAGAAGCGCGACTTCACTTCCGCCGAAGCCGAATTCCATAAGGAACTTGACCTTAACCCCTATGATTTTGCGGTGGTGTGCTCCCTGGGAGATATTCTGATCGAAACGGGTAAAACTACCGACGCCATTCCCGCTCTCGAAAGAGCCTCAGCGCACAAACCGTCGCTGGGGTGTGCGCGCTATGAACTCGGCCGGGCGTGGTTTCGCCAGGGTCAGTACGAAAAGGCCGAAGGGCACTTGGAAGCGGCCACCGCTCTTAATCCTGCTTATGCCCCTGCGTATGTTCTTCTGGGCCAGTGTTACGCCAAACTTGGTAAATCGGAAAAGGCGCAGGCAGCGTTTCAGAAAAGCCGCGCGTTGGATCAGGAACACCTTGAACGCATACAGCAGAAAGTAATTCCCGGGGAACAGTCAACGGAGCAATTGAACCCTCAATAAAGGCAGTGACGAGTGACCATTGACGAGTGGCAAGTGACAAGCCTGGTACGAACCAACCCGCAAGCGCTTCTCAACCGGCTTGGGATGGTCCTTATCTTGATCCTTGCCGCGGCCTGGCGCCCTTCTGTAATTAGGGGTCAATGGCAGCCACCCGGTGCGCTTTCCGGCGGCCACTATGTGGGGAGCAAGGTTTGCGCAACTTGCCACACGGCTGAAGCCGCCATCCAACCCGGCACTCCCATGGCGCAGACGTTGAGCCCAATTGCCCAATGCCAGGTGCTCGAATCGCACCCGCGGCTCAGCGGCCAGTTGGGGCGTTACTCGTACCAAATCACGACGGAGGGCGGCAAATCGACTTACGTCGTGAGCGACGGAAGCCACTCAACCACGCAGACTCTGCTTTGGGCAGTCGGGCAGGGTCTTGGCGGCCAAAGCTACTTATATAATCGTGGCGGTGTTTTCTATGAGGCGCGCGTCAGTTATTTCAGCCAGGTGGGAAATCTTGACCTGACGCTTGGGCATCCGCACGCCGAGCCTGCGGGGCTGGATGAGGCCGCGGGCCGGCCACTTGGTGAAGCCGACGTTTTGAAATGTTTCAATTGCCACTCCACCGGTGCCGAGGGCGAATCCGGTTTGCAATTGGCGCACCGAACGCCCGGAATTACCTGCGAGAAGTGTCATGGGCCGGGCGGGGAACACGTGGCCGCCGTGCAAAACGGGAAGATGAGCAACCTTCACATCTTCAATCCTGCTCGGATGAAAGTGGACGCACTGGTTTACGACTTTTGCGGATCTTGCCACCGCAACGCCTTCGACGTGGCCAACAACAAGGCAAGTGGCATTGCCACGATCCGGTTTGAGCCCTACCGCTTGGTGCTCAGCCGTTGTTTTGACGGGCAGGATCCGCGCATCAGTTGCCTGGCGTGCCACGACACGCACGGCCAGATGGAGCAAACCGCGTCGTTCTATGATGCCAAGTGCCTCGCGTGCCATGCCGGACCGCACCGGCCAGCCTCCGCCGGCAAGATTACCGGCGCCCAATGCCCGGTCGGCACAGAGAATTGCGTAACCTGCCACATGCCGAAGGTTGAGCTTCCCGGAGATCATTTTAAGTTTGCCGATCACAATATTCGAATCGTGAAACCCGGCGAGCCATTCCCCGGCTGAAGTGTTAGTGAAAAGGTGATTCCAAGTGAGCAGCGATTTAAGGAGTTAAGGGACTTCGTTCTACACTACGGCGTCACGCAGGACCAACGCCCTTCCGCACCCTGGATAATTGTCCTCACGATGCTGTCCAGAGCAACTTCCGAGTACCCCGTCCACTCGAAACGTCCTGGTCAGTCCGTAGCGCAGGCCGCCGGATTTCCGGTGTGCGGTCTTCATTGACGCGGGCGACTCAATGCTACGCTGTGGCACCTGACAGGGAAGAGACGCGGACCACAGAAGCGGTGGCCCGCGCTACCGGCATTGCCATGCAAGAGATCCTCGCGCCGCTGGGGCTTATAGAAGGAGAGCTGACCGATGCCGCAAAAAAAGATTCCTAGCGGTGTGGTACACGAACTACCCGCAGATTTAAGAAAAGCACTTATATCCGACCCGCAAGCATTAACAGCATGGGAGGACATTACACCGCTCGCCCGCAACGAGTGGATATGTTGGATTGAGTCAGCTAAAAAAGCGGAAACTAGAAGCCGCCGGATCGAGTGGGGCTGTTCAAGCCTTAAGGATGGAAAACGACGCCCCTGTTGTTGGCCCG
>CAYTMD010000118.1:0-14419 GCA_964438685.1 uncultured Acidobacteriota bacterium | reverse complement strand
GGAGAGGGTGGACCGCATCCGGCGTTTTCACCAGTCCGTCAGCCGACGGAGACGGGTGAGGGGGTCGCCCTGTAACCAATTACCACCTAAAGCCCTGAAATCTATTAAGTGAACAGTATTCCGGCTAACACTGTGATTCCGGGGCATTCTCTTCGTTCAACTCATACCCTGGACAGACCAGAACCGGAAGGCGTGGATACTTGGGATACCTCGGGTCCGTCGCTGACCGTCGGCATTGGTAAAACACCGCATCCCGGTCAGTACGCACCAACCTTACATGTTGACAGGTGAAGCAGAGGCCGATGCGCTCGCGTTCCAAAGAGATGGAGAACTTACCCATAGGTCACATCTTGACGACGCCAGAAACTTGCCCGGGAGCTAATTATAACCTCATGATCAGGTCCCGCGATGCCCAACCTCCTTCGGCGCAATGTTCCACGGGGTTCGCTATTTCGGTTTCATCAGGAGGCGGTAAATGAGAGAATATTCTCATCTTGATCCTGCCGGCCTGGCCGGGAGCTGTCCCGGGTCGTACAGACGGCAGGGTTCACCGGGCGCTTAGTCTCGGCCATCAGGAAATCTTAAAAACATTGGTTGGTGGGGTGGTTCGCACTCATGAAGCTCCTCAATTTTGAATTCAAGGCTCATCTCCATGACGTCGCCCATGTGCGTGCCACCCTCAGAAGCCTGCGCGCGCGCTCCCTCGGAACGGACCGACAGGTTGACACCTATTTCCATGTGCCCGCGGGAAGGTTGAAGATTCGTGAAGGACGCATCGAAAATTCCCTGATCTTCTACCATCGAACCAACTCTGCGCGCGCCCGGCGTTCCACCGTGGAGATGATGCTGTTGCCGCGCCGGAATTCCGTGCGGGCGATCCTGACTGCCGCACTCGGGGTTTTGGCCGTGGTTGACAAGCGGCGCGAGATCTATTTCGTGGGCAACGTGAAGATCCACCTCGACCGCGTTCGTGGCCTGGGAACATTTGTGGAAGTTGAAGCGATGACTCGCACCGGGGACATTCGCAAAGTGCGCGCCCAGGCGGCAAAGTTTCAAAAGCTTTTCGCCATTTTCCCGGCGGACATTATCCCGCAGTCTTACTCCGACCTGATTCTGGAGAAGCGCGCGGCACGCTAATCGTAACCCGCGCCTTTCCGTGCCCGCCAATTACGCTGCGTATTCGCGCACACGGTCCATGGTGCGATTGGCGGTATCCACATCCGGCACGTGCATAACCTTGTAGAGAACGCCGCCTTCCAACTGGTGCGAATCCAGCGCTGCCAGGAATTCCGGATACTCCGCCTTGACCACCACGGGCATGTCCCCCAGCCGGCGCCGGAGCTTGCCGAGGATTGAGAAGGCGGACGCAAAGTGAAGATCGTCGGCCAGAAAAACGGCTTTGAGACCACGAATGGTTGCGACGGCTTCCAGCAGATGGCGCCCATTGCCGTGGATGTGCACCACGCCGCCATCAAAGGTCCCAAGAATTCGCTCCACCGGCTCGCGTCCCCATTCTTCAAAATAATCGACGGACGTCATGTGAAACGGATCGACGCTCTCGGAAACAATTCGGCCCGGAATCCACTCCACCATGTTGCTGCACGTTCCACCCGCCAGCAGCGGCGCCTGTTGAAAGAAGGTCTGCTGCACATTCACATTTAACTTGTAAGCGAATTCAATAGCCTCATGAACCTTTTCCGGTCTGTCCACCAGCTCCAGATAAGTTTGGGTGGCGCCGAAAAGTTCGAAAACAAAGTTGAGGCCGTCAATCAGAATAAAGTGGCTGATACCAAACTTGCCCTGGCTGGCCCGCCGGAATACTTCCAGTTCCTGTAGATAAAATTGGTACGAGGGCGATTGCTGGTTGATCACCATCCTGGCCAGCCCGTCCCAATCCTCCAAAATCGGTGGAACCATCGACGAAATCCAGCCATTTTCCGGGTGCGCCATGAACTGCACGTTGCCGCCCACAATGCCGCCGTAAAGGCCCTGATCCATTTCACTCAGGTAAGCGGAGGGAATGGAATCATCGTGAATCGCCGCCCGCTCGGCAAACTGCTCATCCCAGAACGCCACGCGCTGCGCCAAATCCGGGCGGTCGGTGTAGCCTGGAGGATACTTTGCGGCGAACTTCCGCACCGCATTGGTTTCCACATCCATGCGGGCAAAGATGCGGTCTTCCCGGCGATCGGTGTAAAGCGAAGTCAGCCTTTCCAGGCGCGCTGCACCGTCAGGGCAATAGCAAAAGGGGAAATCCATGAGAATGTCTCCGTGGGGATAACATTGCGGAATTGAATGCAGCAGTGGTTTGCACGCCACTATTATGCGCGACGCGCGGTGATTGTCCACCAGAGAAAACGGAACATGGCGCGGAATGACAAAACCGCCTTCCGTGCCCAGACTGCCTGCTGCTCCCGGAGTGCCCGCCGTCAATCGTCCCCGCCGCCCGGCGCCAGCATTTTTACGCGTTCGATATATCCCTTGCTGTTAAATTTCCTGGAGGTGCTGGCGTAGGACATGTAGCGAATCTTGCCATACACGGGACGCTCCGGGCCCCAGGCGCGATCGTGCTTGCCGCCCATCGCCCAGGCAATTCCCGTGTAGCCGTTGGGATCGCGCCCGTCGAGTTCGTAACGGTCATTCAGCCGAATCGCGATCTCGAATGCATCTTCCGCGGAGCGTGTCCATTCCAGAATCTTCTTTGCCCAGTACATCCGCAGATATCCGTGCATCCACCCTGACCGCGCCATTTGCTGCTGCGCGGCGTTCCACAGGGGATCGTGCGTCCCGGCGTTTTCCAGTTGATCCCCGGTGTAGAGGTGTTCGCGTTCATCCCGCTTGTGTTCTTTAAGCGTCCGCAGCGCCCACGGCTCAACACCCTGAAGGCGATCGTAATTCGGGTTGAATTTCACAAAGTTGATCGCCAGCTCCCGCCGCACAATGAGCTGCTCAAGAAATGCTTCGCGATCAGCCGCCGGCGCGCTGGAGTCCTTAACCGCCAGCGCAATGGTGTGCGGACCGATGTGGCCGAAGTGAAGGTACGGTGAAAGCTGGCTAGTGCCGTCAAGGTCAGGGTGATTACGTTGGTTTGAGTAATCTGACAGGCGTTCGCGCCCGAACCGGGCAAGAGCATCAAGCGCCGCGCGCGTTCCACCGTGGAAAGTCGAAACCGGCTGCACCGACGTATCAATGGGGAACCCCGCCAGCAAATCGCTGCTCACAGGGAGGGATGCGAGTTCCTTGGAGGGCTGCCAGGGGATGCGCGCCTTGGGATTCCCGGGCGATACCAGAAACTCGTCGAGCAGGGCCCGAATTCGCGGGCGGATGGTGCGCGCGGCGTATTGCTCTTTAACCAGGAGCGCAGAGGGAACTATGACGTCGGCATCCACCGTCCACAACGGCACGCGAAGGCGCTCCGCAACCACCTTGCGCCATCGCTCGGGCTCCCGCATGGGATTCTCATCCCCGACCACCAGGCAGGGCCGAACCTGATCGCAAAAACCATCGAGCCGGTGATCGGGAAATCGGCGCAAGACAAAGCCGACATTCTTTTGCCCTAGCCCGTCGCTAATATCGCCGAGTCCCTGAACCAGAAAGGTGTAACTGCGCAGGTTGGCATTCGGATAGAAGGGAACCAAGCCAAAGTACACCACCACCGGCTTATGCAGAATATTTGCCGCCTCAATGGCCACATTCAACGCGGGATTATCAAGGGCTCGTTGCGCCCGCTGCATCCAGTACACGACACACGAACCCTCCGGATCGGGCGGACCAGCGCGACGTACTGTCACACGGGCGTCTTGAGTTAATTCATCCAGACTTCTCATGGGCTCCATCGGCAATCGTAACTTGGACCCTTTTGGTGCGGGCTGAGTTGCCTCTTCGTCACACTGCGAGAATTCAGCTTCGGCTCCGCCGCCCCGCGCTCCCCGCTTCGGGCCGCGAACAACCGGCTTTGTTCGCTATAACATCACGGGAGTTCCGCAGTAGAGTGGCAATCCGGTGGTTGCAGATGGCGCTATTCGTGCTTATCCGGTTTGTTTCCAACAACATCTCGACCTGTTCGTTGTCCGGCAATGAGAAAGGACCGCTGCGGAATTCGGCTCGGAGCCAAATACCTCAGCACTACTTGCTATGCGGCCAATCAGCCATGATTTGTGGAAACCAATCTCTCGATCGCTGCGCGACGCGCTTTGGAGTGCGGCGGCTCGACGCCGCCTTCCAACGTACGGTACCACAATTTGCGTATTGGTTACATTTCACTCAACTGCAAATTACCACGTTCCGCGTGCAAAGTACGCTACAAAACTATACCTCTTCGTCGCATTCGAAGGCGGCGTCGAGCCGCCGCACTCCAAGGCGCGTCGCGCAGGCTAAAACTATGGCCCTTCTTAGCCCGGCAGCAGATGTCCCTCCGTCCCGCGCGCTTTCACCAGCGGGCGCGGGACGGGTGCGGGGTCTCTTCTCTCCACCCCCACTTTCAACATGTACACAAAGATGTTTGCTGAAAAACACGAGTATACGGTAGTGCCATGCAGAGGAAAGCGCCGTTCACATTCCTCTGCGGCTCTTCCAAGCGAAGTCTCGCCCTGTTCATTGCCCGACAATGAGAAAGGGCCGCAAAGGAAATCGGCTCGGAGCCAAATACCCCAGCGCTACCTGCACCATGTGGCACGACATTCTCAGTGAAAATTTGATGCAGGGCATCAGCATGCTTGCAGGAGCGTTCCCGCGACCCTATACTTCAATCACTTCGGGGGTTTGAAGTCGTACGAAATTGCGCCCGGTTCGGGTGGTGCATCCTCCGATCCTGTAGAGGAAGGAGTTCATGGAATGAAACCATCGCGCCGCAATTTCCTTTTCACCGCTGTCGCCGCGCCCCTGGCGGCACGCCTCGACCCCTTGGGGCAGAGCGCTTCTGAGGCCCGGGCGGCGGTGCTGCCTGCCGGGCAAATGCATTTTGATAATCCCCAACTCCTTCGCTACGACGCGAAGTGTTTCACCATCAATGGCAAGGACACGCTGGTGATGAGCGGCGCATTTCATTATCCCCGCTGTCCCAAGGAGCTTTGGCGCGACCGTCTGCAGAAATTCAAGGTGGCAGGATTTAATACCATTGAGACCTACGTCTTCTGGAATTATCACGAACCTGTGGAAGGCAAGGTTGACCTGTCGGAGTTTGAAGCGTTCGTGAAACTGGTCCACGAGATGGGTTTTATGATGATTGTCCGTCCCGGCCCCTACGTTTGCGCGGAGTGGGAGCGCGGCGGATTCCCCTCGTGGGTGGCGGCCAAGCGTTTCCCGCTTCGCACCACTGATCCGCAGAGCCTGCGGACGTCGCAGCACTGGTACTCGGCGGTCCTCCCCATCATCATGCAGAACCAGATCCATCTCGGCGGCCCCATCATCATGGTGCAAGTGGAAAACGAGTACGACTTCAGCGTGCCCATGCCCGATGCCGCCAAGCGCGAGTATGTCCGCGCCCTGGCGCAGATGGTGTGGGGCGCCGGCATCAGCGTGCCAATAATTACCTGCTGGACGCAGCAGGCGCGCGAAAATAATGACCCTGACATGGCGCGGATCATGGACACCTGCAACTTTTATCCGCGTTGGAAAATCGTGGCGGAACTCAAACCGGCACTGGAGAAATTGCGCCGCGAAGAGCCCAACTCGCCGCTGGCGATCAGCGAGCTTCAAGGCGGATGGTTCAGTGAATTCGGCGGCTTGCTTTCGGTGAACCAGGACGGCGTTGACGCCGCGCAGATCGGCATGATCACCAAGACCGCGCTGGAGTTGGGCGTCACGTCCTTTAGCTATTACATGGGCTTTGGCGGCACCAACTTTGATTGGGCCGCAAAGAAGTTAACCACCACCTATGACTACGCGGCGCCGATTCGCGAACCCGGCGGCCTGGGGGACAAGTATTACGCCGTCCGCGGCATGGGCCAATCCTTGCGCGCTTTGGGCGGCGTACTGGCCCGCGCCGTGGCTTTGCCGAACATTCAAAGTTCGAATGACAACGTCAGTGTAAGCGAACGCAGCAACGGCCCCAGTGGAGTTTTGTTTGTCCGCGAAAACGGCAATGCACCTCAGCGTTTCAAGATGACGTTTACCGATCCCCACAGTCCCAGCAAGCGCTTTATCTTTGCTCCCCGGCAGAGCGAATTGGAGCTGGCGCCGCGCGAGATGAAAATGCTGCCGGTACAGATCCCGGTTAGCGGGGGAAGGCTTTGCTACTCGACGGGAGAAATGCTGACCCACGGCGTCAACCTGGACAGGGACTTTCTGATGCTGTACGACGTGCCCGGGCGCATTCTGGAGCTGGGGCTCGCCACCACCGACGAACCGAAAATCGAAGGCCAGACAGCCTATCGGTATTGGGATCCCGAGTATGAAACCTCGGTGTTGGGAGTGCTGGTGGGAAAAACGGAAAAAATGCTGCTGTACAATGAGCACCTTCAGATCTTTGTGGTCCCGCGAGACAAAGCTCTGCACACCTTCCTTTGGGAATTTCCTCCCAAAATTGTTCCTGGTTCCGAAGAAACCAAAATGGTAGTGGCTCCAATCATGACCGATGCTTACAGCCTGGCGGCGTCGGGCACGGTAAAGAGCCGCGCCTGGGTGGACTTGGAGTTCCTTCCCGGGCAGCACGATGTTGCCGTTATGCTGCCGCCGCAGCCGGTGAAGTGCCGCGTTGACGGCGAACTGACCGACTTTACATATGATCGTCCCTGGCACCTCGCACACGTTCACGTGACCACCCCGGCCTTGCCCGCCCAGCCCATCAACATCAGCGAAGGCGATGCCTGGGTGGAGAAATTTGATCCTGCCATGGGCGATTGGGTGACCAGCCCACCACATGCCATCGAAGATATGGGGCCGGTGCCTTACGGTTACGTTAAGTACCGCAGCCCATTTACTTTTAGCGGCGAGCCCAAAATGTTCATCTCCACGCGGGCCGATGATGCTAAGAAAGTCTTTGTGAACGGCAAGTTCGTGGCGGAGGCTTCAAATACGGAGACGTTGATTGATTTCCCCCTGGCGAAATACGCCCAGGCCGGCGCCAACGTGGTGGAGATTTCCTACGAGCTCTTCGGCGCCCCTAACTTCGGCAAGAACCTGGGTGAGTTAAAGGGGCTGGAATCGGCCGGCATCGGCGCGGATTTTGCCTCGGCCAAAGGCCTGGAGACTTGGCAGATTCAACGGTTTGCGCCGTTGATGCGGGGAAGGGAAATCAACCCGGAAGCTGGGACGTGGACACCCGCTGCCTTTCTCGGCGGCGAGGTAAACCAGCCCCTTGTGCCCGCCTTTACCTGGTGTCGAGCGAAATTCCAAATGCCGCGGTGGGATGAGCTGTGGAAGATACCCTGGAAGCTGACGTTTGATGCCGACTGCGATGCCCTTATCTTCCTCAACGGAAAATTCGTGGGGCGCTACGCCACCATTGGCCCGCAAAAGGAATTCTACCTTCCCGAACCGTATCTTCCACCGGGCGACAACACGCTAACGTTTGTTCTGGCCTATACCGATCAACCTCATCACTTGCGCAAGCTGCAGGTGGGGCCGTACGCAGAGTATTCGGTCCGCCGCTCGCGCCTTGAGTTTGAATGGTGACGGCCGGAAGGGGGGCAGAGTATAAGTGAAAATCTCCCCTGCTGCGCTACAGCGGCGCTCAGCGCCTACACGGCCTTGCCGGGAAGCTCCGAAGTCAGTAATCGCTCGCCGCTCCCAGACTTCCATGCCATGGGGCATTGGGGGGGGAGGGTGGTCACTTTTGAACAGACAATCACATATTTGACGCATATAATGAAGAAGATATCTCTCACGATGTAACAGAATGTTACAGAGATTCGAGGTCGGGGAAGTCGTACCAAATCAAAAGGAGGAAACTCAGATGCGTATTCGCAATTTCACCTTCCTCCTCTCTTCGATTGCCCTGCTGCTGACCTGCGTGCAGCCCGTATTGGCACAGAGAGGAAGTCTCATTGTCCGCGTTAGTCCGCGGGAAACATACATCTACGCTGATGGTGAACCAACTTTGGAGTCGAGGGGTCACCATATTACCCTTACTCCAGGACAGCACAAAATCGATTTGTACAATTACGGCTACAAAACAGAGTCCCGCACTGTAACCATTGAGGCTCATAAGACCACAAAAATTGATGTCACCATGCAGGCCGTCCCTGGAACCGTTTCCGGACCGTGGGGCTGCATTACGCTCGAAGGCGCCCCGCGTGCAGCAGTGCTGCTGAATGGCAAAGACCCGGAGGCATTTTTCGTCGGACACGGTGACGAATTCAACAACGAGTGGAGTTGGAAGCAGGAATTGATTGTACCCCCGGGTAAGCACGAATTGACGGTGGTACACGGCGAGCATGATCCCTGGACCACTACCGTTGATGTCCAGGCTAACCAGCGCGTGGTGGTTGACGCATACAAGGGTGTGCGCAAAACCGTGACCTGGTCGCGCGGCGAGAAGTTGCAAGCACTGCCGCGATTCAAAGCTGGAACGGCCAGCGCCCAGGTGGCAGTCCAGAAAGTCACCGGCCAGTTTTCTGCTACTCCCACACAGGTCAACTGCGGCGAATCCGCGCGCCTGACGTGGTCCTCTGAGGGCGCCGCTAAAACGGAACTGAATGGCGCGCCCGTAAATGCCTCCGGCGACCAGACGGTGCAGCCGAAGCAGACCAGCAGCAACTATAAATTCACCGCCGCCGGGGCCGGTGGGGTTTACAGTTCTGACGCCACAGTCACCGTTAACACCGCGATTCCCGCGTCGTTGAGCGTGTCGCCTGCGGAAGTCCGTTACCACAAAGTTGGCGACAAAGTTGACCAACAGGGAAATGCCACCGTGACCTGGTCCGCCGGGAATGCCGACACCGTCTCGGTGGATCCTCTCGGCTCGGTTGGGGCAAGTGGCAATCGCGAGATTCCGATTGCGCCCAGCAAGACTTCCTTGGGCCCCATTGATGAGACCGTTACTTACACCCTGCACGCCAGCAACGCCTGCGGCGGGTCCGAGACGCGCACCGCCACGCTCCACATCACGGGCTCGAACGACCAACTCCAGTCCGCTGTGAGCGAGGCCACTCTTGAAACCAAGCTCACCTTTAACAGCATTTACTTCCCCTACGACCTGCCAACCGCAGCGAATCCTAAGGGCGGCTTGGTCGTCAGCCAGGAAAGACGGCTGAACGAGATCGTCACCAACTTCAAACAGTACCTGGCGCTTCGGCCGGAAGCTAAGTTGATTCTGGGAGCCCACGCTGACGTCCGTGGCTCTGTGGCATACAACAAGACGCTGTCGCAACGCCGCGCCGATCGGGTGAAGAGCTTTTTGGTGGAAAATGGAATTTCTGCCGAGAGCATTGAGACCCAAGCCTTCGGAAAGGACCAGAACCTTACCGACAAAGAAATGAGAGAGTTGAACGATCAGAACCCTAATGTCACGGCTGAAGATCGCCGACGCGTGGATAGCAATATCCTTGCTTTCCGCATGGCGAACAACCGCCGGGTGGACATCCGCCTGAGCACCACGGGGCAAACCTCGCAGCGCTTCTTCCCGTACAACTCTGACGACCTGAATGTGCTGATGGGAGAAAAGAAACCCGTGACCAAGAGAGCACCTGTCGCGGCAAAGAAACCAGTCGCCAAGAAGGCCGCAACCAAGTAGTAGAATCGCAAAGTATCGCCGGGGCCGCGACCGCGGCTCCGGCGAGCTCATTCCAACAGGAAATCGCTCTGTCCACCTCGAAGGACGACCCTTCAAGGCGCAATGAGGGGGAAATTGTACCCACTCCCCCCCGCAAGGGGCCAAGGGAGGAGGAGAATTCCTGATCGGGGGTTCCGTTCCTGACACCCGGAGGCAGAACTCCGGTAATCGGCCGCGGAGTCGGTTGATGGGTACAGTCTTAAATTTACCTCGCCAAATGACGGTGTAGAGCCGCCGCTATTTCCTGCCCCTTACGAATCACCCAACTCCTTCAAGTTGTTTTCCTTGCCATTTGGGCCGCTTCATTGCAAAGTGAATAAGAATCTCTATTCTCAATTGGAATGCACTGATGACTCCTTCACCTCGAATTCGCTTTGCCAATTCCGCACGCCCGGTGCGCACCCTGGGCCTGGGGGTGATCGGGCTGGGGACCGTCGGCACGGGCACGCTGAAAGTTCTGGCGGAGCACCGGCGCGAAATCCAGCGGCGGCTTGGATGCAATCTCCAGCTCAAAGTTATCTGCTCCCGCAGCGTGCATAAGCGCGACCTTTCCTGGTTAGGCCAGCCGGTCAAGATAACTTCTGACTGGAGAAAAGTTGTCCACGACCCGGAAGTTCACATCGTTGTTGAATTGGTGGGTGTTCTCTCCACGGCCCGCGCCATTGCCTTTGCGGTGCTGGATGCGGGTAAGCACCTGGTTACGGCCAACAAACAACTGGTGGCTGAGCACGGCGCGGAGTTGGTTGAGCGCAGCCGCGCGCACAACGTGGGTTTGGGCATCGAAGCGTGTGTGGCCGGCGGAACCCCCGTTCTGCACGCGGTGCGGGAAGGGTTGGCGGGTGAAAACTTTACCGCGGTTTATGGCATCCTGAACGGCACCACCAATTACATCCTGACGGAAATGGAGCGTCGCGGCTGTGCGTTCAACGAAGCCCTGGCCGAAGCTCAGGAAAAAGGTTACGCCGAACCCGACCCCACCTTTGACGTCGAAGGCTACGATGCGAGCTACAAGATAGCCATCCTGGCGATGATGTGTTTCGGCCAGGCTGTGCGCGTCGCGGACATCCCCGTGGAAGGCATCACGCACATTGATCAGGTGGACTTTGCCTACGCGCACCGCCTGAACCACACTCTGCGCCTGGTTGCCGGAGCCCGGCGGCGCGCCGGCAATCGCCTGGAAGTTTTTGTGCGTCCGATGATGATTCCTACTGCCTCGCGCCTGGCGGGTGTGATGGGCGCCACCAACGGCATACTGTTGGTGGGTAACAAGGGCGGTAATACCAGCATCACCGGCCGCGGTGCCGGGGGTGAAGCCACGGGTGTGGCGGTGCTTTCCGACGTCGTCCAGATCGCGCGCTCGATTGCCGCAGGCAGTTCGATCTCGACCCCCTTTGGATACGAAGACTGGAATCCCCTCCGCATCGCCGCGCCCGATGAGAATGTGGTTGCCACGTATCTGCGGCTCGTCGTGCGTGACCGGCCTGGAATTCTGGGACGAGTCTGCGCCATCCTGGGCCGCCACCGCATCAACATCGACTCCGTTTTGCAAGAGCCCGACTGCAAGAAACAGCACCTGCCCTTCGTAATGACCCTGGAAGCCACCAAGGAGAAGCACGTGACCCGCGCCCTGAAGGAGATTGCGCGCCTGCCTTTCCTTGCCGAGCCTCCACTGCTTCTGCCCTTCTCCGATTTGCCCTGAGCGAGTACGGGATTTGGGATTAGGGGTTCGGGGTTAGAGATTCGGAACGCAGAGGCGTTATTTCCCGAATCCTGACTCCCCAACCCCAAGCCTCATGGGAGGTCGCGATGGATTTTGAAAAGGGAACACTGGAGATTCTGCCGGCGGCGCTGCGATTGTTGGAGCAGGGTTTTGCCACGCTTCCTGCCGTCGATGCGCGAGTGCCGGGCCAGGAACGCATCAGCGAGGTAATGCAACAGGTCGCCCTGCGTCTGCGCGACAATTACCCGTACTTCCACCCTCTCTACGCCGGCCAGATGCTCAGGCCGCCGCATCCCATTGCCCGAGCGGCTTATGCCCTGGCCACCTGGATCAATCCCAATAATCACGCGATGGATGGCGGTCGCGCCAGTTCGGCAATGGAGAAGGAAGCCGTGGCGGAGCTTGCGGCGATGTTCGGATGGCAGACTCACCTGGGACATCTCGCCAGCGGCGGCACCATGGCCAACTTGGAGGCGCTTTGGGTGGCGGGACAACTTCATCCGGGAAAGAAGATCGCTGCCTCGGCGCAGGCCCACTACACGCACCACCGCATTAGCAGCGTGCTGGGATTGCCGTTTGTGGAAGTGCCCTGCGACTCGCGGGGGCGGATGGATCTTGCGGCCCTAGAGAAATTGCTGGCGGCCGGTGACATTGGCTGTGTCGTGGCAACCCTTGGAACTACCGGATCGGGCTCCGTCGACCCCCTGCCGGAGATTCTCCGCTTGCGCGCCCAACATGGCTTTCGCGTACACGCTGATGCGGCATATGGCGGTTACTTCAAGCTTGCTGGGAATCTGACGGAGGAAGTCCGCGCCGCCTACGACCAGATCGGTCAGGCCGACTCGATTGTCATTGATCCCCACAAGCATGGCTTGCAACCCTATGGATGCGGGTGCGTGCTGTTTCGCGATCCGAGTGTGGGGGCGCTGTATAAACACGATTCCCCTTACACTTACTTCACCACGGCGGAATTGCATCTGGGTGAAATCAGCCTGGAGTGCTCACGCCCGGGAGCGTCGGCCGTGGCACTATGGGCCACACAGAAATTGCTGCCGCTCGCGCGTGGGGGTGAGTTCGCTGCCGGCTTGGAAGCTTGCCGGGAAGCCGCGGTCAGTATGGCGGAGCGTCTTTCCGCAGATTCGCGATGGCTGGTGCCTTTTCCCCCGCAGCTTGACATCGTCGTGTGGGCGCCTCGGGCGGCGTCCGCACACGTTGCTTCCGAGATGTCACACCGCATCTTTGCGGCCGCGGCAAAGCGCGACTTACACCTCGCCCTGGCCCGCCTGCCCGTTGGATTCTTTCCCGCATTCGCCGCCAATTCATCCGACCCGCAGGAAACGGTGCTTTGCCTGCGGTCGGTTCTGATGAAGCCCGAGCACCGCGAATGGCTGAATCAGATCCTAGAGAAATTGGACGAGGCGTTTGGGGATGCGGCAGCGTGACGGAGCCCAATTGATACCGTAGGGGCGGGTTTACCCCGCCACGCAATAGCCGCAGAGATTGGTTAGAAACCGACCGGTGTGGTAAGTTGTCATGTCGTATTCAGCTCCCTATCCGGAATGCCAGGGCCGGGGTGCCCAACGAGGTTGCATGTTCAAAACCATTGAGTGGACCGAGCAAGGCGTGCGCATGATTGACCAGACGTGCCTGCCGGGAGAAGAGATTTACCGCACCTACACCGACTATCGCGAGGTCGCGGAAGCGATACGCTCCATGGTGATCCGCGGCGCGCCGGCGATTGGCGTGGCGGCAGCGATGGGTGTTGCCATCGGGGTCAAACATTCCGGGGCGAAGAACATCTCCGAGTTACGCGCGGATTTCGATGTCATTGCCGACACGCTTGCCAGGACCCGGCCCACCGCCGTCAATCTGTTCTGGGCCATCAAGCGTATGCGGAATGTTTTTGAAAAGTCGCTGTCGTGCCATCACAATGATGCTGAGGCCATCTCGATGGTAAGGGTGGGCCTGGAGGAAGAGGCCAAGCGCGTGCTGGCGGAAGACATTGCCATTAACGAAGCCATGGGCCGCTTCGGCGCAGACCTGATGCCGGATTCAGGAACCGTCCTGACGCATTGCAACGCCGGGGCGCTGGCGACGGGCGGTTACGGTACAGCCCTGGGTGTGATTCGCGCCGCCGTGGGAGCGGGGAAGAAGATCCAAGTCTTTGCCGATGAGACGCGGCCCTTCCTGCAAGGAGCGCGCCTGACGGCCTGGGAGTTGGCCAAGGATCAGATTCCCGTAACCATCATCACGGACAACATGGCGGGGCACTTCATGAAGCAGGGAGAGATTCGCGCCGTCATCGTTGGCGCGGACCGCATTGCCTCCAACGGCGACACGGCCAACAAGATTGGAACCTATTCCGTGTCGGTGCTGGCGCATGAGAACGGTATTCCCTTTTACGTCGCCGCGCCGCTTTCCACCATCGATATGAGCCTGGCGTCGGGTGACCAGATTCCCATTGAGGAGCGATCTTCCGCCGAAGTCACCCACCTTGCTGGTGTGGCGATCGCGCCCAGGGATGTTCAAGCGCGGCACCCGGCGTTTGACGTCACTCCGCAGCGCTACATTACTGCCATCATCACGGAGCGAGGCGTGGCCCGCGCACCCTTTACCGACAGCCTACGCGCGTTGTTCGCTCAGTGAGCTTTCTACCAGTGATGGTTCCGGCTCCAGCGACGGGCCGTCGGGAGTGCCTTCCACGATTCGACGCAGGATGCCGGGAATTTCGTAAACCGCCCTATTTCGAATGGAGGCGGCTTGGGCGCGATAGCGTGCCAGGTTTCCCCGTTCGAGCATTTTCTTCACCGCGCCGGAGATTTGGTGCGGTCCCCGTATGACCAATCCCAACTGCTTTTCCCGAACCCACTCCGCATTATAGCGTTCCTGCGGCAACGTCCAGGCATTGCGCTCGACAATGACGGGCAGGCGCATAGCCACCGCTTCGCTGACGCTGCCGGGCCCGGGCTTGCCGATAAAGAAATCAG
>CAYTMD010000117.1:0-14529 GCA_964438685.1 uncultured Acidobacteriota bacterium | reverse complement strand
AATAATAGCACAAAAAAGGAAAATTCACCGCTCCTAACTTCTATGTCGCACACCCTTTCAAGGACTTCGTGCTCCGCCTCGGCGGAGATTGGGTTATACTCAGTGCAGTATTTAGTGAGGTATGCGATGAAGGTGGTAATCCTTTGTGGTGGTCTCGGGACGCGATTGAGAGAGGAGACCGAGTTCCGGCCTAAGCCGCTGGTCGAGATTGGGAACCGCCCGATCTTGTGGCACATCATGAAGCTGTACGCGCACTACGGCCACCGAAATTTTATTCTTTGTCTCGGCTATCGCGGAAACATGATAAAGGACTACTTTCTGAAGTATGAGGCGATGAATAACGACTTCACCATTCAGCTTGGCCGCGAATCGAACATCTCTTACGAGGGTTCCCATACCGAACAGGATTTCCATGTGACCCTGGCCGATACTGGTCTGGTTTCAATGACGGGGGGCCGGGTGAAGCGTGTGCAGAAATACCTTGGCAGCGAGCGGTTCATGGTGACGTACGGAGACGGCGTCAGCGACCTCAATCTCGATCGCCTGATGGAATTCCACTGCAGGCATGGCCGGCTTGCCACCGTCACTACCATTCGTCCCCCCTCCCGGTTCGGCATTGTTGATCCCGACGAGGAAGGACAAATTAGGCAATTCACCGAAAAACCGCAGCGCGACTCCTGGGCAAGCGCCGGGTTCTTTATTTTCGAGCCCGGCGTATTCGACTATCTGGATGGCGACGACTGCATCCTCGAAAGACGTCCGCTGGAGCAACTTGCTGCCGACGGCCAGTTGATGGCCTACCAGCACGATGGCTTCTTCTACCCCATGGACACCTACCGCGATTATGAGCACTTGAACCAAGTGTGGACTTCCGGCAAAGTGCCCTGGAAAGTCTGGTCATGAGCGGTCTTTTTTGGGCGTAACCGCAACACGCTTGAACAGGGCTTCGTTGGAAACGAAATCAAATTGCGGACCATCGCCTGGTACGGGGAGTTCTTCACGTATGAGCACGCGAGCAGATTCGTTGCGCAGCCAGATCCTCGATCTCGTCGGTGAATACTTTGAGGCTCAGTTCGCGGGTCAGGAGTTCGTTCCCGGGAAAAGTCCCGTCCCGGTTTCGGGCAAAGTGTTCGACGCAGCAGAGTTGCGCAGCCTGGTGGATTCTTCTCTTGACTTCTGGCTTACCACGGGCCGATTCGCCGAGCAGTTTGAGCGCGAGTTTGCGGCTTTCTCCGGCGTGCGCGAGGCTGTACTGGTAAACTCTGGCTCGTCGGCGAACTTGCTGGCCGTTTCCTGCCTGACCTCGCCGAAGCTTGGCGACCGCCGGCTACGCCCGGGCGACGAGGTCATCACCACAGCGGCGGGCTTCCCCACCACGCTCAATCCCATCGTGCAGAACAGTTTGGTGCCGGTATTTCTCGACATCACAGTTCCCACTTATAACCTGGATGTTCGCGCCCTCGACGAAGCTCTCAGCCCGCGCACCCGCGCCATTATTCTGGCTCACACGCTCGGCAATCCCTTCGCTCTCGATGCCGTCGTGGCCTTCGCGCGGCAACATGATCTGTGGCTGATTGAGGATTGCTGCGACGCGGTGGGCAGCACCTACCGCGGGCGGAAAGTGGGCACCTTCGGGGATTTCGCCACCGTCAGTTTCTATCCCGCTCATCACATTACTTTGGGCGAGGGAGGGTGTGTTCTTACCAACAAGCCGCAGCTCAAAACCCTGGTGGAATCGTTCCGCGATTGGGGGCGGGATTGCTGGTGTGAGACTGGCCGCGAAAATACCTGCGGCAAGCGGTTTGAGTGGCAGCTCGGCGGCCTGCCCCACGGCTACGATCACAAGTACATCTATTCGCACATCGGCTATAACCTGAAAGCCACCGATATGCAAGCTGCGGTTGGCGTAGCTCAACTCCGCAAGCTGCCCGGATTCATCGAAGCCCGTCGCAAGAACTTTCAGACGCTTTACGCGGGGCTCAAGCCGCTGGAAGAGTTCTTCATCCTGCCGGAGGCCACACCGGGATCAGACCCGAGCTGGTTCGGTTTCCCGATTGCGGTCCGGCCGGGGGCTCCCTTTTCTCGTGCGGACGTCGTGCGTTTCCTGGAAGGAAAGAGGATCGGCACTCGGTCGCTGTTTGGCGGCAACCTGGTGCGCCAACCTGCCTATGCCGAAACGCCCCATCGCGTGATCGGAAAATTGGAGAATTCTGACTTCACCATGGATCGGGTCTTTTGGATTGGCGTCTATCCCGGGCTGTCTGCGGCGATGCTGGACTACATACTGGAGGCCGCGCATGAAATCTGCCGGCAAACGGCCGCCAAGAATGGGGGAGGTCTCTGATGAACGAGTCCGCAAAGGATGTACTAACCAGAGAGGTTCAGATTGGCAAGCGCTTGGTGGGAGACGGCCACCCCTGCTTTGTCGTTGCTGAGATCGGGATCAACCACAATGGTGATCTCGACCTCGCCAAGCGTCTGATCAGTGTTGCCCATGTGGCAGGTTGCGATGCCGTGAAATTTCAAAAGCGCACGGTGGACGTTGTTTACTCCCCAGAGGAACTGGCGCGCCCACGGGAAAGCCCGTTCGGTACAACCAACGGAGACTTAAAGCGGCACTTGGAATTCGGCATGGACGAGTACCGTGAGATCGACCACTACTGTCGTGAGGTAAAGATGCCATGGTTCGCCTCCTGTTGGGACGACCAGTCGGTGGATTCCATTGATCAGTTCAACCCGCCCTGCTATAAGATCGCGTCCGCTAGTCTGACCGACGACAAGCTGCTGCAATATACCCGAAGCAAGGGCAAGCCAATAATTCTGTCCACGGGCATGAGCACCATCGAACAAATCGATCATGCGCTCGAAGTGTTGGGAACCAAGGATTTGGTTATATTGCATGCCTGCGGCACGTACCCTGCGTATTACGAGGAACTTAATCTTCGCGTTATCATGACATTGCGAGAGCGATACGGTTTACCAGTGGGTTATTCCGGGCACGAAACGGGACTTCCTTCCAGCGTCGCCGCGGTCGCATTAGGCATATGCATTTTGGAGCGGCATATCACACTTGACCGGGCGATGTGGGGGACTGATCACGCCGCCTCTCTGGAACCCAACGGGATCACGCGATTGGTGAGTTACCTGAAGCTGGTGGAGAAGTCCATGGGGGACGGTGTTAAACGGGTGTTGGAGCGCGAACAACCCATGATCAAGAAACTACGCCGGGTGGGGGCCTGACATGGCCAGCATCAAAGCCGTGGCGCTGGATGTTGACGGAGTCCTGACAGACGGCACTTTCTGGTGGGGGCCGGAGGGCCAGGAGTGGAAGAGGTTCTCATTCGCCGACGTGATGGGCGTCTCAGTGGCGCGCAAGGCCGGACTAGTCGTGGCGCTCATCTCCGGAGAGGATAGTCCGCTGGTGGATCGCTTCGCCCTCAAAATGGGCATTTCGGAAGTCCACAAGAACTGTAAGGACAAAGCCGAAGCCCTACGCATGTTCGCCAAACGAAACGCCCTGGAACTGGAGGAAATCTGCTTCATGGGCGATGACGTGAACGATCTGGGGGCGCTCAACATCGCTGGCCTTGCTGCCGCTCCGTCCGATGCCCGGCCGGAAGTCCTGGCGAAGGCCAACTTTGTGGCAGCCCACGGCGGCGGCAATGGCGCCGTGCGGGATTTGATTGACTCAGTTTTAGCGGCGCGCGCAGCGTCCCCACCGGTAGCGGAAGGGAACGAGTAATGAAGCTCTCTGATTATGTCGTGCGGTTCATTGCCGATCTTGGCGTGAAACACGTTTTTCTCGTGCCGGGCGGTGGAGCCATGCACCTTAACGATTCCCTCGCCCGCTGCCCTGAAATCGAATTCGTCTGCAATTCGCACGAGCAGGCCAGCGCCATCGCGGCCGAGAATTACGGGAAGGCCACGAACCATCTGGGTGTGGCAATGGTTACCTCCGGGCCCGGCGTTACCAATGCCATCACGGGATTAGCCGGAGCATGGCTTGACTCTACTCCCTGCCTCTTCCTCTCAGGCCAGGCGAAGCGGGCGGATCGCATGTTCCGCCTGGATGGGACCCCGCTCGGGGTCCGCCAAATCGGGGCGCAGGAGGTGGATGCGGTATCTATCGTCCGACCGCTAACTAAGTACGCGGTGACCATCATGGATCCGCAGACGGTCCGTTATCACTTGGAGAAGGCTGTCTTCCTGGCCCGTTCCGGGCGGCCGGGTCCCGTCTGGATCGATATTCCGTTGGATGTTCAGGCCACTCCTATTGACGGCATTGATCTCCCTGCTTTTGATACTTCAGAGATTCCCGCCCCCTATAATGCAGCTCTCGTTCCGCAGCAGGTCAGCGAAACTATTCAGGCCTTGAGCCGCTCAGCTCGACCGCTGCTCCTGGCCGGGAACGGAGTCCGCCTTGCCCGCGCCCAAAACGAGTTACGGGAAGCACTCGATCTGCTCCAGCTACCCACTGCGCTCACTTGGTGTGCCGGCGACCTGCTTTCTGACGATGACCCGTTGTTTGTCGGCCGTCCTGGCGGCATCGCTCCGCGCGGAGCGAATTTCGCCCTGCAGAACTCCGACTTCCTGCTCATCATCGGCGCCCGGATGGATGTTGCGATCACCGGCTACGCGCCTGAACGGTTGGCGCGCGCCGCGCATAAGGTGATGGTAGATATCGACGCCGCCGAAATCGCCAAGCTGGGCGGCGCCATTCAAACACCTGTCTGCGCCGACGCCGGCGCGTTTCTGCGTGAGCTGCTGCGGCAGCGGGCCTCCATCCACGAATCGGACCGGATGTGCTGGAAAAAGCGCTGCGGCGAGTGGAAGCAGCGGTACCCTGTTGTGCAGCCGGAGCATCGTGCCCCGCAGGAGCGGGTGAGCACTTACTACCTTACCGAAATCCTTTCCGAGGAAGTGCGTCCGGACGACTGTCTGGTCTCCGGCAGCTCCGGAAACGGAATTGAAGCTTTCTTACTCGCCTACCGGACCAGGGCTGGGCAACGCATCTTCCATACCGCGGGCCTGGGGGCGATGGGCTGCGGGGTGCCGGCAAGTATCGGCGTGTGTCTGGCCAACGACCGGCGACGAACCATTTGCGTGGACGGCGATGGCGGATTTCAGTTCAATATTCAGGAGCTGGAAACGATCGCCCGGCTCAAATTGCCGATCACATTTTTCGTGCTGAACAACGACGGCTATGCATCCATCCGGGCATCCCAGAAAAACTACTTCGGGGCGCCCACCATCGGCTGCGATGCTTCGACCGGGTTAACGGTCCCCGACGTGCGCCGCGTCGCCGAAGCATACGGCTTGCGGACGGCGCTGATCCCGAACCAGATAAACCTTCGCGACCAGGTTCGCCGGGTCCTCAACGAACCGGGGCCGTTGGTGTGCGATGTGCGTGTGGTGCCGGACGAAATCCGCGCCCCGCGTCTTTCCACTGTGCAGCGGCCGGACGGGTCGTTGGTTTCAAAGCCGCTCGAGGACCTGTGGCCTTTCTTGGATCGCGAGGAATTCGCCTCCAATATGTTGATCGAGCCGCTCGAAGATTGAATAGGAGAGCGGTTGTGCCCAGAGACCTACAGGTACCTGCATTGAACGATCAACCAGATCACCGTCCGTATGGGGAGGCCTCATCCCGGGTGATCGGTATCCTGCAAGGGCGCTTGACGCAACCTTGGAACGGAGAGTTGCAGTGCTTTCCCCGGGACCGCTGGGAAGGAGAGTTCGTCCTTGCGCGTAGCTGTGGCTTCAATGCAATCGAGTTGATCGCCGAAGCCAGCCACAACCCCGCTAACCCAATCGGAGGCTGGCAGAAAGCGGCTTTGCGAGCTTTCGCAGCAGACAGGCGTAGGCGCCGCGACTCTGTGTGCTGACTGTTTTATGAGCGTGACGTTCAGCCGTGACCCGTAGGCCAGTTTGGAACTCCTAGACAGGCTCCTCGGGTTTGGTTTCGAGCGCATCGTGCTGCCGTTTATCGGCGTGGCGAATCTCGTTTCCATGGGAGAAGCTGAGCAAGCATTTGCCCGTGTGTCGGCCCTAGCGGGGCATGGCGTCGAGTTCGCCATCGAGAGCACCCTGCCAGCAGACGCGCTGCGAACATCGCTTGAAGGCAAACCGCTGGGCGTCTGCTACGACCAGGGAAGCACGACCGCCCTGGGATATGACATCGTGCGCGAGATCCATACGCTGGGGTCTCGGATTACTCACGTCCACGTCAAAGACAAGCGGCGGTCGGACGGTGTGGTAAGGGAAGTATTACTCTTAGGATTTTTTCAAAATGAGGATTTTAGTGGCCTCCCAAGAGCGACAGAAAGAAAGGCTTTTGCTCAACTTGCCGACCTCACCTGATATGACCATTCCGTCTGAAGTCTTCGAAATCGCGGCGGATTCACTGGGGAAGTTCTTTGAGCCATTAAACAAGATTGACCGGCACATCAGCGCAGCCGATTTTCTCGATTTGGCAAAATCCTTTAAGCGAGCCGCCATCATAAGTCGGTACACCGCCTTGGAGGGGAAGCGAACGCTCGAAATCGGATCTGGCTTTGGCACCAATCTGGCGGTTTGGACAAAGTACTTTCGGGTCGACGGCTACGGCGCGGAACCAGGTGCTGTCGGTTTCGACCAAGGCTTGGTTGCGTCGCGAAAGATTCTAACCGCGAACGGTATCGATCCTGAGCGCGTCGTGAACGCGACCGGCGAATCTCTGCCATTTCCTGACGAAAGCTTCGATATCGCCTATTCCGCCAACGTCCTGGAGCACACTGCCGATCCCGAGCGCGTTCTGATGGAAGCTATGCGCATCCTCAAGCCCGGTGGCCTCCTTCACATGGAGATGCCCAACTTCCTTTCATATTTCGAAGGGCACTATATGGTATTCCAGCCGCCAATCCTCTGGAAGCCGATGCTCCCATGGTGGGTGAAGCTCGTGTACGGCAGGGACCCGGCGTTCGCCAGAACTCTACAGACCCAAATTAACCCGGTATGGTGCCGGAAGACCCTGAAGAAGCTGAGCCGGATTATTCCACTGGAGATGATCTCCCTAGGTGAAGATATTTTCCTTGAGCGCCTCTCCGATCCATTCCAATTTGAAACGCAGGCGACCGAAGGAACAATAGGCAGAGCGGTCGCCGTTCTGCAGGCGATCAATCGGGGGAATTGGGTGGGCCGGCTCATTGTTGCGTTTCAGGGCCACTATCCGATCTATCTGACGGTCCGAAAGAAGCGCACTCCCTGCCCCTAAGGAGGCACTTTGCAATTGAACGTCCCAGGTGAACGAGAAGATATGTCTCAACTCCACCCGTTCGGTCTGGTACAACTTCCACTTCGCCGACAGGCCTTCCAGCAGTCATGGCAATCGAGCTTAGCGTCTGAGGAATCCAGACAGGTCCGATCCAATCTTGGTGTAGGCGCGCCCGTGAAAAGAACAGATGTCTGACAAACTAGACATTTTGTTGAACGAGTTACTCTTGGAGAGCCCGGAGGAAACCGGTCAACGCATGAAAGACGCTTACGAGCGGGCCGAGTTGTCCGGGAGCCGCAAGGTAGTGATCTTCGGCGTCGGGCAGTTGGGCCGGTTCCTGCTTCCGCCGGTGCGCGCGGCGGGGCTGGAACCGGTAGCCTACTGCGATAACAACTCGCGCCATTGGGAGGCGGAGATCGAAGGCGTTCCGGTGATATCTCCGACCGACGCGCTCCGGCTTTACAACTATCGGGCTTCCTTTCTTATCGCCATATACAATGCGACGCCGGTCTACCGCCAACTGAGCGAGTTGGGTTGCCGGCACATCGTCCGCTACCCCCTCCTGTTTTGGAAATACTCAGACTTCATTCCAGACGGACGTCTGGCACTGCCTCAACGCATCCTCGAACAGGCCGCGGAGATGCGACCTGCCTACGAACTTCTTTCTGACGAAGAATCGCGCGAAGAGTTTTGCGCTCAGATCCGCTGGCGATGCCTTCTTGATTATGAATGCCTGCCGCAACCTCACCCGCCGGGGGATATGTACTTCCCTGCGGATTTGGTGAGCCTGTTGCCCGAGGAAGTCTTCATCGACTGCGGCGCGTTTGATGGTGACACCATCCGCTCCTACCTCGCCAAGGCGGACGGCAGATTCCGGCACATCTACGCATTCGAGCCGGACGCGGCCAACCTGCGCTCGCTCGGTTCGTACCTTATGTCCCTTGCTCCGGATACCGCCTCGCGGATTACAGTTCTTCCCTTTGCCATAGGCGAGCGAGATGAAACCGTGCGGTTTGACGCCGAGGGTTCCGTGGGTTCGAGAGTCGTGGCGTCCAAGGGTAACATCGCGGTTGAATGCCGCAGTCTGGCCTCGGCAATTGGCGACGATGTAAACGCCACCTTCATCAAGATGGATATTGAAGGCGCGGAGGCCGGCGCCATTGCCGGAGCCGCGAAGACCGCCGCCCGGTGCCGTCCGGTGATCGCCGCTTGTGCCTATCATTATCCTGAACACCTATGGATTCTTCCCAAGTTGCTGAAAGCTGCAAGCCCAAGCTATCGAATCTACCTCCGGCGCTACGCCGAGGAGTGCTGGGAAACGGTGTATTACGCCGTTCCGCCCGAGCGTTTGCGGGCCGATACGACGAGTGGGCCGAGTTGACAATGTAGCCTCTTTCGCACTTGACAAGACAAATAGCCGTGCTAAGCTAGCGTAGGTTGACAGTGGGTAGTGGCTAGTGGATGGTGGACGGCAAACAGTATGCGGCGCGCAGTAAGCAGTACCAAGACTCCTGACTCCCAGATGCTGACTAACCATTGTGTGCGGTCCACTGCCCTTAACCGGAGCGCTGACATAAAAAAGATGTTGAAAAATGATGATCAAAGCCGGAATGTGTATGAAAACAAATAAAATATTGACAATACACCCGAGAAAATCCCAGACTTATGGTCAGAAAATGCGCCAGTTTTGCACAAAATCACACAATTTGTCGGACATTCTGGCAAACAATACGGAAATTAGGAGACAATTTGGAACGAGAGAAGATCCAATCGGCTCATCGACTTATCGGCCCATTGATCCATCGGCTAAGCATGGAATTGGTTTTGGATGGCCCGATCGCCGCGGTCTCTCGCGATGTGCCGCAAAAACAAGTGAGTTAGCGGTTATAGGCCAAAATCCTTAAAAAATCTATGTAGTTGTAAATAAGGTAGTTAGTTGATTTTTTGAGGCAAGGTTGAGAAAGATCGCAGGGGGGAAATGAAGGGCAGTCTCGTGATTTTGTTGAAAACAAATGTGGAGGAAATGGCCGTTTACCGGTATCCCACGATGTCTATGAAAATAAAATGGTCAAATATATCTCTCGCGATGTTGATGAAAATATAGAGTATTAGAGAGAATGAAGGGGAGGAAGAAACCATCGATTCGGCGAGAACAACCGGGCTTGATGGGGCAATTCATGTCAAGTCATCACGATTGGGCTTGAGAGACAATGACCGGAAACGTGCTAGACTGACTGCGAATTTGACGTGGGGGGCGAGCTTCATGCCTGACCTTCCATGCGCGCGCCGCTGCGCGAATTCTGTAAGAGAAAGTACATGATGACCACCTCTGTAGACGGCAGGCCGGTGCGCGAAGGATGGAGAATCCTGAGGCTAGGCAAGCGGGACGGCGTCCCGCAGTTCTTTGCCCAACTCACTTCGCACATACCTCCCGGCCAATTTGGCCGCTATTTGCTGGTGGGCGTGTGGAACACATTGTTTGGCTACTCGACTTTCGCGGTGTTAACCGCCTTGCTCAAGCCCTACGTTCCGCAAAGCTACATGCTGGCTGCTATCCTTTCCAGCGTGCTCAATATCACGGTTGCGTTCCTCGGATACAAATGGTTCGTCTTCAGGACTAAAGGGAATTACATGCGAGAGTGGAGCCGGTGCCTGGCCGTCTATGGCAGCAGCACGATCCTCGGCGTTGGTGCGCTGCCGATATTGGTTTGGACCATTCGCCTAACCTCCAGGTTAGATCGCCAGGCGCCTTACCTTGCGGGCGCCCTGCTGACGACATTTGGCGCCATTTACAACTTTCTTGGACACAAGAGATTCTCGTTCAGGCCAGCTTCCAAGGTTCACAGCAGCACGGTCGCGGATTGAAGCTTTTCAAGCAGGATGCGGACTTGACCACGCTCTTAATTACTGGTGCTTCGGGATTCATCGGGCAAAACTTGGTTGAGCAGCTTCGATGTGATTACGACGTCACCGCACCTTTGCATTCGGAACTGGATCTGGGCGACACCGATGCCGTCCGGCAGTTGTTCGAGTCCAGGCGCTTTGATGTGGTTCTACACTGCGCCACGGTGCGGTCGAACCGCATGGCAGGCGAGGCGGCCAATCTGTTCGCCATCAATTGCCGCATGTTTTTCAACCTCGTGCGCCACCGAAGCCAATTCGGGCGCATGTTGAATTTTGGCTCGGGCGCTGAATACGATATGTGCCACTATCGGCCGCGCATGCGCGAGGAGTATTTTGACATCCATACACCTATCGACGGCTACGGCTTCTCGAAGTACGTCTGTGCCAAATACTGCGAACAGGTACCGAATGTCACAAGCCTGCGGCTCTTCGGCGTGTTCGGCAAGTACGAGGCTTGGCAGGTACGCTTTATTTCCAATGCCTGCTGCCGCGTGATTTACGGGCTGCCGATCACAATCCGCCGTGACATGCTGCTTGACTACCTGTACGTCGACGACCTCACCACTCTCGTTAGGTGGTTCATCGAGCATCCTGCGAAGCACCGGGCCTACAACGTCTGCACGGGTACGCCAGTCCTGCTTTCGGATCTGGCGAGGATCGTGGCGGAGGTCTCAAGCCGAAACCCGGCTATCGAGGTCTTGGCGCCGGGTATGGGCACGGAGTACAGCGGTGACAATTCGCGAATCTTGGCAGAAATGGGTGGGTTTCGGTTTAGGAACTTGACACAATCGATCAGCGAGCTTTATCGCTGGTACGAAACACACCAATTGGAGATCGATCCCGCCCTGTTACGGTTCGATGGTTAGGGAGAAGCGATGAAGTCAATCACCATTTTAACTGCGTGCTACAACGAAGAAGACAACGTGCGGGAGTTGTACGAGCGGGTCCGGCAGGTGATGCGCACCATTGGGCGCTACCGGTACGAGCACATCTTCATTGACAATGCCTCGCACGACCAAACCGTGCCAATCCTTAAGGAAATTGCGGCGGCCGACCGTAACGTGAAGATCATCGTCAATGCCCGCAATTTCGGCCACATTCGTTCTCCCATGCACGGCTTCTGTCAGGCTTCGGGAGATGCCCTCATAGGTATCGTCGCCGACCTCCAGGATCCGCCGGAGCTGATTCCAGAATTGTTACGGGAATGGGAGAAGGGCACCCCGATCGTCATCGCGGTCAAGAAATCAAGTGGCGAAAACCCGATCATGTTCTGGATTCGCAGGGGGTTCTATCGCCTGGTGAACCGGCTGTCCAATACCGAGACCTTTGAGAACTTCACCGGGTTTGGCCTCTACGATCGCAAGGTGGTCGATATCATCAAGGCTCTCAACGACCCTTACCCTTACTTCCGGGGGCTGATTGCCGAGATCGGCTTGCCGCACGCCGAGGTTTTATATCATCAGCCGGCCCGAAAACACGGGTTCACAAAGAACAATTTTTACACGCTCTATGATATGGCGATGCTGGCCATTACCAACCTCTCCCGTGTGCCGCTTCGTCTGGTTACGTTTACGGGCTTCGCCTGCGCCTTCTGCTGCGTGCTGGTCTCACTTTTCTACCTGGTCTACAAGCTTCTGTACTGGAACCGGTTCTCAGTTGGCGTGGCCCCGCTCGTCATCGGGGTCTTCTTCTTCGTCTCGATCCAGCTTGTTTCCACCGGGATTCTCGGTGAATATGTCGGCTCGGTGCTGACGCAGGTACAGCATCGGCCTTACGTGATTGAACGGGAGCGAGTGAACTGGGAGTATGAGCCTGGCGAGCCGGCGGGCCCACAATCGCCGGCTGCGGGCAGCCTCTCGGCCGGGGAGGGCCATGAGCAGCCGCCTCTTTAGGTTTGGGCACGTGCTGCTGCTGGCAATCAGACGTTTGTTACCATGCTGACAGTGCTCGATAACGGAAACCCCGGCTTGCACCCGGCTTGGAGATATTCAGAAGATGGCCACAAACACCTCGATAAGCGCGCCTAACTCAAACCGCCCCGGCGGAGAGGCAGCCCCTGCCGCTCGAAAGTACTTGAAGGTGATGCTGCTGGCCTCGGCTGCGTTGATGGTGGCTTGGTCGTTCGCGGTTCCGGTCTTTGAGGGGCCGGATGAGCCGGCTCACTGGCAGTATGCAAACTGTTTGAATCAGAGCCACACCTTGCCGATCGAGGGGCGGAATTCCCCGGAAGCCGCCCAGCCCCCCTTGTATTATTTGCTGATCGCGCCCCTCGCTGTTGACACCAAATTGCCTCCCATTGGCTATGTGGGAAACGGAGAAGAAGACCGGAAGTTTAATCTCTACCCGCCGAGGGTATATCAAAATACCTCCGGAGATTTGGGACTCTATTGGCCCTTCCGTACAGCCAGGCTTGTGAGTGTCTTATTTTCGGTCCTTGCCGTCTGGTTCTGTGCTCTGGCAGGCACTGAAGCGTCGGGAAGTCCGTGGACGGGCTTGTTGGTGGGCGGCCTGGTCGCCTTCTGGCCCATGTTCACCTTTCGAGGCATGAACGTCAGCAACGACGCGCTGGTTACGATGCTGTCTGCTCTTGCCCTCTACCTGATCGTCCGGGTGATCAAACGCGGTTTCACATGGGGAATAGGAATATTCGCTGCGCTGGCAGGGGCGGGGGCATTCATGACCAAGATCAACGCCGTTGTCCTGCCCATCGCACTTCTGTTGGCACTAATTTCCGAGAAAGCTCCCTGGCGCGCCAAACTCCTGCGAGTGGGAGCGCTGGGCGCAATCATGCTGGTCGTCGCCGCCCCCTGGCTGATCCGGAACCAGCATTTGTACGGCGACTTTCTTGCCCAAAAGACCGTGTTTTCGATGGGAAGTGGGGTGGTACACAAATACTCCCTGGGCTCGAAATACTTCCGTTACTTCTTTCCCTATCACTTCGTCAGGTCTTTTATCGGCGATTTTGGCTGGCTGACTTTGCCGTTACCCGTTTTGGCGTACGTGGTATATATGATTGCCCTGGTGAGTGCGGGCGTGTGCTGGATAGGGGGAGTCTGGCAACACCGTATTGATTTCCGTCTCTCCGCCATTCTCTCCATCGCAATCGCGCTGAACCTGATGTCTGTAATCCACATCAACTTAAGCATGCCGCAACCACAGGGCCGCTATATGTTTCCAACCATGCCTGCCATGGCTCTTTTGCTCGGGCTGGGATTGGAGTCCCAGCATTCCTGGTCAGGGCATCGTACCAGGTTAACGCTGGGCGGGTTGGCTGTGATCAATCTGATTATCATTGTGTGTTTGGTAATTCCTGCGTACTGGCCGCCCGTCATCATCAAGTGATCGGATAACCCAAACGCGCGCGGTCCGTCTTAACCACCGGCAAGTTGTCCCGCGTGGCAGCGATCTCCGGGCTGTCGTTGACGGGAAGCCGGTAAGCCGCTAAAATTACTTATTCGGGCTCTTGCGGGAAAGGGACTCCCAGTTCTCCACCTGTTTTAAGCCCCACCATCAGCAGAATGAAGGATTTACTATGAATGCGAATGATCTCCGACCCGGAATGATCATCCGGCACAACAACGAGCTTTTTACGATCTACAAGGCCGAACACCGCACCCCCGGCAATCTGCGGGCATTTGTGCAGGCTAAAATGCGCAATCTGCGCACCGGCTCCATGAATGACCACCGCTTCCGTTCAGAAGATACGGTGGAGAAAGCCGCCATCGACGATGTCGAGATGCAGTACCTCTATGCCGACGGTGATTCCTTCTACTTCATGAATACCGCGAATTACGAGCAGATTCGCCTTACCAAGGAAGCCGTGGGCGACCGCGCCGCTTACATGATTCCCGAAGTTATGCTCAAGGTGGCGTTCTTTGAGGGCCGGCCTGTGGACGTGGAGTTGCCCGCCACCGTCGACCTGAAGGTGGTTAAGACAGAACCCGGCATTAAGGGAGGGTCAGCAACCAACGTGACCAAGCCTGCCACCCTCGAAACCGGCGTTGTTGTCCAAGTTCCGCCCTTCATTAATGAAGGCGAAATCATCCGCGTTGATACCACCGAAGGCAAGTACCTCGAACGCGCCAACTGATTTTTGGTTTTGGATTTGGCTCGCAAGACCCGCGAACAGCGCTCCCCGAATATTGCCGGCCTCGGGGCGGTGCTACGACGCTCCCGTCTAGATCCCAGAGATTGTGGATAAAGGGTGATACAGCTCGATAAAGGGCGCATCTCCGCGTGCCGATTATCTGGATAGCGACATTTTGTCAATAACCTAGGTCCATGGAAAACGACCGGCAGGGCCGAACCGACTGGGGGTTTCGCCGGCTGGCGCATGGCGAGCACAGCCATGCGACTCGCGATCTTCTTCGCGTGCG
>CAYTMD010000116.1:0-14599 GCA_964438685.1 uncultured Acidobacteriota bacterium | reverse complement strand
GACGATGGCGATCAACCATGTCAGGGATTTGGGAATCGGGGCGATGGCGAGGACCGTCAGGGTAAAAATCAGGAACGTGGCGAGCATGAAAATGCCCACGGAGCGCAGAAGGATCGAAAAAATGACGTTTAGGAGCCGCCCCAGCTTGCGACGGACAACCCGATAGGATTCCCGGATTGTCGTGGTGCGCCCGAGATGAATCTCAGAGAGCGCATAGGCGGTGGCGCCCAAGGCCATGGCGTAGACCAGGTAATAGGGAATGATGATGCTGAATGATGCCAACCCCAAGTGAACGTAGTATGCCATCGATTGCGCGGCTGCTTGTGGGGTTTGCGGATTCTTGGGAAGCTCCACCCCGCTCATGGAAACCTGAATAATGATATTAAGCGCTATCAGAAGCCCTTCCGGCAGGACCATGATTCCGGCAAACAGCCAGAAATGCTTGCGGAAGTAGCTGAACGTCTGGTCCAGTAATTCCCCCAATCCCAGGGGGACCAAGTTTATTGTCGGCATGTCATCCTCGGCGAGGAATCCATCAGATCACGGCGCAGGAGCGAGGAATATTAACCATTCATCTTCAAATTGCAACATATATCCGCAGTCACGTACGTGCCACGCACTGCCTTGCGGGTTGCATTCCAGCCATTATTGTGGTTAATGATGCAGTAAATTACCATGCGACTTCTCAAGACAAAATGGGCACTAGCCGTCGCTGCATTTCTGGCAATAGTCCTGGTGCTGATTGGTGTGGTCATTTTGACCGCATCGCGGGCCCTCCACCGTGTCTCCATGGAGGTAGCCGCTGAGGAGAACTTCAAGTTCACGGTTTCGCGCCTGGACCACGCCGTACCTTCGGATGTGGAGTGGATCAATTCCCCTGCGGTGTTCGACGATGCCGCCTTCTTCGCTGGCAGGCTTTATATCGGCGGTCCCTTGGGGCTGACGGAGTACTCCCCGGAAGGGAAGGTGATGGTCCGCTACCGCGCCGGCCTTGAGCTGCCCGCTGCGCCGCTCGTGAGCATGTCCGTTGGCCGCGCCGCCGACGCTTCGGATCCGGAGCTTTACGTGGCCACGGCGGGTGGGGGGCTGCTGGCGTTCAGTGAAAAGGGTTCCCGCCAGATCCTTCCCGAATCCCGCCAGCTTCGCCAACTTACCTCCGTTCTTCCTCTGCCCACGGGCCGAATTTTGCTGGGCACGGAGAAGAGCGGCGTCCTGGTTTATGACGGTAAGCGTCTGGCGGAGTTTCATCCCCAACTGGCGAAATATCACGTAACCGCACTGGCGGGAGATGACTCCAGCATCTGGGTCGGCACTCTCAGCGATGGAGTCATCCACTGGCATGCTGGCCAGGCGGACCGGTTCGCGGAGGCCGACGGATTGCCTGATCCGCGGGTTCTCTCGCTGGCCGTCGACGGTGACCGCGTCTTCGTCGGCACGCCACTTGGCGTGGCGGAATTCCGTGACGGCAAGTTTGCGCGCACGCTGGCGTCGGGTATCTTTGCCAATTCATTACTGGTTAATGGCAATACGCTGGTGGTTGGTACGCTTGACGAAGGGATCGTTGAGGTTCCGCTCGTGGCAGGTTTGAAGTCAGGCCTCCGCCCGAGTGGCCAGGAAATCTCCGGCAAGGTCATGCGCCTGCTGTCCTCCGAAGGCAATCTCTTTGCCTTAACGGAGAATAGTTTCAGCACGTTCAACCCGCGCGGCGGCGCGTGGCAACCCGTCATTGAGCGCGCCGACTCTCTGCTGGCGGACCGCAACATTTCCGCCCTCGATTTTGACTCCGCCGGCCGGCTCTGGGTGGGCTATTTCGACCATGGCCTTGATGTGATGGGAACTGCCGGCGAGCGTGCCACCCACATCGAGGACCAGCATGTCTTCTGCGTCAATCGCATCGTTCATGACGCCCAGCATGGCGGCACGCAGGTGGCCACAGCCAACGGCCTGGTGATATTCGATGCTGCCCTTCACCAACGCGAAGTTATGGGCCGCAATCAGGGGTTGATTGCCGACCATGTGACTGACGTCGCCCTGACCCCCGGAGGTATGACCGTGGCCACGCCTGCCGGGATTACTTTCCTCACCCCCGACGGCGCGCGCAGCATCTATGCATTTCATGGTCTTGTAAACAATCACGTCTATACTCTTGCCGCCGAGGGGTCGCGCCTGCTGGTGGGAACCCTCGGCGGCCTTTCGCTTCTCGATCAAGGCCAGGTGCGCATGAATTACACCACGGCGAATTCAGGGCTGAAGGCCAATTGGATCACCGCCCTGGCGCGCGTCGGGGACGAGTGGTTTGTGGGCAGCTACGGCGGTGGGATTTTCCGCCTTGATGCCACGGGACGTTGCGAGCGGTTCACCGATGCCACAGAATCTTTCGTGGTGAATCCCAACGCCATGCTGGCCACGGGTCAGCACGTGTACGCCGGCACCCTGGAAAGAGGTTTGTATGTGTACGACCGCTCGCTGGGGCGATGGAGTGCCAGGGTCGTTGGCTTGCCTTCACCCAACGTCACCGCCCTCGCGGTTCACAACGGCTTTCTTTACATCGGCACGGACAACGGACTAATTCGTATTCCCGAGCTGGAACTGAATAACCTATGAAGCCTATCTCCCGCTTGCTGCTTCCTATTGTGTTCCTGTTGACGGCCTCGTGGGGCCTGGGTGACGCCGGCATCATTCTCCCCACCGGGCAGGAGCATCCTGACCCTGCGATCTTATCGCTGGAAGAGATGCACATAATCGTTCGAATTGACAACGGCGATGCACGCGTTTTCATCCAGCAGATTTATGCCAACCACACTGGGCGTATTTTGGAAGGCAATTACATCTTTGCCTTGCCCAGCCAGGCCGCAATATCCGACTTTGCTGTGTGGGACGATGTAACACGCATTCCCGGCGTCATCCTGGAGCGCAAGCGCGCCGAGGAGATTTACAACGCCCTGAAGTGGCAGGCCATCGATCCCGGGTTATTGCAGATGGGAGAACGCGGGGCGGAAGAGGTGCGCAACAGCCCGGTGTTCAGTGCCCACATTGTTCCAATCCCGGCCTTCGGTACGAAGCGCGTCGAGATTGAGTATCACGAATCTCTTCGGGTTGAGAACCTGGAGTCGTTCTTTGCCCTTCCTCTGCACCCTGATGCCTACCAGGCACAAACCGCCGGCCACTTCAGTATTGATTTCGAATTGCACTCGCAGCACGCCCTCCGGGACTTCCGTGTCGTGGGCCAGGCGTTCCCGCTGAAAATTACCGAGCGTGGACCTCATGGGGTGAAGGCCTCGCTCGAAGCTACGCACGTCCTCTTCACGGAAGACTTCGCCGTCAGTTATGCCTTCGACGCGGCCAAGGCCGACTCGCTCGAAGTACTGACCTACCGCAATCCCCGCCCGCCGCAGCCCGATGCCGTGGACACGGAGCCATCTCCACTCAATACCATCGAGCCGGGTTTCTTCGAGGGTTCGGCATTGATTGCCCCTCAGGGTAATACGCATCCCGCCGGGAGCGCAGCTCTGGTTGCGATGCCGCGAACCTTTCTGGTTCTGTTCGATACTTCGCTCTCCATGCAGTGGGAGAAGCTTGAGCGCAGCTATCGCGCCATGGAAACATTGCTCCGTTCGCTGCGGCCTGCCGACCGTTTCAATCTTCTGCTCTTCAATACGGAGGTGAATTGGTTTGAAAAGCAGCCGGTGGTTGCCGACAAGCCCGCCGTGGAACGTGCCCTCCAATTCGTGCGGGCCAGCGGATTGCGCGGTGGAACCAATCTTCAGCAGGCACTGAATGCCGGTCTCACGCAGGTTGGCAGCGCCAGGGGTGAGAGTTACATCGTGCTATTGAGCGATGGCGATGCCACGCGCGGCCCCATCAGCTCCACTCGTCTGGCCACCTGGTATTCCCGGAAGTGGAAGTCTCTGCCCGAGGCTTCGCGCCCCCGGACGTACGTCTTCGGCGTGGGTGATGACGCGAATCAAGGTCTCCTCCGCCAACTCGCCCAGAACCACGGTCTGGTGGAGACTGTGCTCTCCACGGAGCCGATCGATTTCAAGCTGAATGCTTTCCTCAGCAAGCTGGGGAGCGATCCGCTCTCTCAGCTCAAGCTTACGACGACCCCGGCGGGGAACTTCGACCTGGTTTACCCGCTCGATGATACGGTCTTCCCCGGGTCTGTTGCCGCCTGGGTTGGCCAATACAAAAAGCCCTTGCCCGCCGCGCAGTTTGACCTCAGCGCCACCCGCGCCGGCGCTCCCGTGAACCTGCATTCGAACGTGCCGCTGCCCCAGGAAAACCTGGAGCACCCGGATCTGCCGCGCACGTGGGCAAAGGCCCGCATTGACGCATTGCTGGCGAAGATTGAGCGCGACGGCGAGGATCGCGCCTCGATTGATGAAATCATCCGATTGGCCCGCAAGTACAAATTCGTCACGCCGTACACTTCATTTCTGGCGGCGCCGCGCGCTTTGCTGCGCCCCCGCGTCATCCGTCCCGGCGATCCGGTCATTCGGGTAAAGACCGACGCCGCAATTACTTCGGTTGTCGCGCTCTTCCCGTTTGGGTTGATTAAACCGCTGCGCTACCTTCAGGACGAGGACATTTGGCAAACCCGCTTTCTCGCTCCGGAGGACATGACGGACGGGACCTGTGTGGTTCGCCTCATTCTGCGCGACCGTGACGGGCACGTGTATCGTGAGTCGAAAACCTTCGTCATTGTCACCCAGCCGCCCATCGTGCGAGTCCACCTCACCCGGAAACAATTCCGGCCCGGTGAGGCCATTCCCTTAAGCGTCAGTGCATCGGCCCGGACCCGCACGGTTGTGGCGCGAATGTATGGGGCCGAGCCGGCGTATTTGACCTGGAACCAGGCGGCCGGCGCGAATACCGGCAATCTGCACGTTCCGCCGGACCTGCCGACGGGCTCCTACACCCTGACAGTGACGGCGGAGGACATTGCGCACAACATCGGCAGCCAGGAGGTGGCCATTGAAGTCATCCCGTAACCTCCTTTCGCGGATTCTGGTGGCCCTCCCCGTCGCGGGCCTGTTTATCGCTGGAATGGTGGCGCGTGGCGATCTGGTGGATCGGTTGCAAAACCTTGAAGCCAACGGCCGGTTTGAGGTGGCCTTCTTCCGCACCGTGGCTCTGCCGGGCGGTCCTCTTACGGTTCGCCGCCTTCCCGCCGAGAGCCGCCACATTTTGGATGACCTGGTTTCCAAATCTCCCAACGACGCCGAGCTTTACCTGATGCGCGCGCGTGCCGACGAAGCGCAATTGGACTTCACCACTGCGGAGGCTGACTGGCAGAAGTTTGCCCAGGTCGCTAACGACAAAGTTGATGCCCAACTGCAGCTTGCGGATTTCTACCATCGGCGCCTGCGTCCGCTCGACGAGATTAAGGCGCTGGCAGCGGCTGCGCAGGCGCCCACTTCGGCGGCAGACAAGCTGTTGCCTCCCAATCAGCAGAAGGCATGGCAAACGTTTGATCGCATCTTTGAGGTGATCCGCCTTCAGGCTCTGCCCGGCGCACTCTCCATCGAGCAATACAATGCCTGGATCGCTCACTACCCTCATGAGGCTTCAACTTATTCCCGGTACTTCAATTTCCTTTTGTCGGCGAAGAAACTTCCGGAGGGGGAGCGACTCATCAACCGCTATGAAACAGCCTTCCCCCTCGACAAAGCATTTCCTCTGGAGGCGCGGGCGACGCTGGCTTATAAGCGCGGCTCCACGGATGAGGCGCTGGCCCTCTATGACCGGAGCTTCCAGCCGCTCTGGCCATCCGAGCTCATTCAGGACTACTTCAGTCTGCTGAAGGAAACCCACCGTTGGCGCGAATTTCTCAGCCACGCCCGCGCTGATGCCACTGCCAATCCCACTGATGTGAACGCCGCAGCGCGCCTTTTCCATTACTACCAGCAACAAGGGAATCCCGGTGAGGCGAAGCGTGCTCTGGTTGATTACCGGTCGCGCATGGAGACGACTCACGCCACGTGGAAGGGCGACCAGCTCTGGACCCTTGCGCGCCTTTTTGAGGGCATCCATGAGTATGACGATGCCGCGCGTGGTTATTACGCCCTCTATAGCCTGCCGGGTGCTGATCCGGCGCTTCAGGAAAAAGCCCTGGCGGGAATTGCGAATCTTCTCTTGTCTGCCCCCGAGCAGCCGATTCGTTTTGGCAGCAATTCCATCTCGTTCCTGCGCGACATCGGCGCCATGGATCCGTATCCGGGATTTCTCAACGGCATCGTTTCGCTTCTGCTGAACTCACAATCGCCTGCCGCTCAATACTCGCAGGCGGAGGCGCCCGCCGTCGCTTATTTCCATCGGGCCCGGGCGGCAGAACTTATCGCGGTGTTTGACCAACGCTTTCCCAAGTCCGGCGGCCGCAGCGAATTGCACGCCCGGCTGCTTGATGCCTATGCCCTCTACGCCATGGACGACGCCATCCTGCGCGAAGGCCGGCAGTTCCTTGCTTCCTACCCCAAGGCAAGCCAGCGCGTCCACGTGGGCATGTTGATGGCGGATTGTTATGCCCGCAAGAACCGGGTAAAGGAAGAACTCGCGCTTTACGACTCGCTATTGAATGAATTGGCCGCGCGGGCCGATCACGTCCCGCTTGGTGATACCTCGACGGCCCAATCGCCCACGCCACAAACAGTAAGCGATGAAAGTGCGCCGGAAGGCGGGTCGGAAGCGACGAGCGAATCTCCGGCCGCGGGAGAAGAACAATCCTCGCATTTACCCATTCGGGAGAGATTGGCTCGGGTGCGGGTTCGGGGAGAACAGCGGCCGGCGGGTCAGCCGCGTTCACTGGAATACTCCCAGGTGCTCGAACGGTACATTTCCCGCCTGGTTGCTCTGCATAGGCCGCTTGACGTGCTGGGGCTTTTCCGGCGCGAGATGGATCACAATCCCAACGATTCCGGCCTGTACGAGCGGCTTGCTGCCTTCCTTGAGCAGAACAATCTGGACGACCGCATTGAGGCTGTCTACAAGAAGGCCATTCAACAGTTTCCCGATCGGTCGTGGTACCAGAAGCTGGCCCGCTGGTACTTGCGCCGCAAGAGCCGCCAACAGTTCGACGACCTGACGCGGCAAGTGGTCCAGGTGTTTTCCGGCACCGACCTTCAGGAATACTTTCAATCGGTGGTGGGGGGCGGGGAAGTCGCTCCGCAGATGTATTTGCAGTTAAACCTTTATGCCCACCAGCGGTTTCCCCACAATCTTGCTTTTGTAACGAATCTGTTGGGCGCTTATCACACGCGGCAAACGTACAACAACCGGGAGTGGGAAGCCCTCATCCGGCAGTCCTGGTTTTATGACGATGACCTGCGTTCGCAATACTTTGCTTATTTGTCCCGCAGCGGCCGGCTCGATTCGGAACTTCTGGCAGTGCGCGGGACGAATCCCCTGGCGGCTCAAGGAAAATGGAATGAGGTTAGCCAGGCCAATCCCGCCGCGGCCCAGTTTATGGCGGAAGCCGAGTTGTGGCGCTCGCATTTTGAATCCGCCGCCCCCATCGTTAAGGCGCTGGCAGAAGCCTATCCCGCGGATTTGGACTTTGGACGGCGCGCTTCCTCAGTGTTCCGCTCCCTGGCGCCGTTCAATCCACAATACACAGAAGTTGCCGCCGGCATTGAAAGCACGCTGTTAAAGTCCAACCCGGGGGATCGAGACCTACTCATCAGGATCGGCGACATCTACGCCGACCGCGAGATGTTCGCCAAGGCGCGGCCCTATTGGAACCGGGTCCCGAAGCTCGAGCCCGGGAACCCTGACGCGGACCTGCAATCGGCCACGGTTTTCTGGGATTACTTCCTGTTCGGCGACACCTTGAGAGTGATTGGTGATGCGCGCAAGAAATTCGCAAAGCCCGCGCTGTTCGCTTACGAGGCGGGGGCCGTTTACGAAGGCCAACGCGACTACTCCCGTGCGGTCGGTGAGTATCTGAAGGGTGCGCTGGCTTCCGGTGAAGATTCGCCCGCGCGCAGCCGCGTACTGCAATTGGCGAAGCGCTCAAACCTGCGCGATGCCATCGATCGGGCCACGGAAAAGGCTGCGAGCGGCGCCGACCCGGATGGCAATGCCGTTTCCCTGCGCATCGCCGTGCTGGAGGCTCTTGAGCGCCGCGCCGATCTGGAAACCTTCCTCACCCGTTTGGCGCAGAACACCTCGTCACTGGAACTGCTTGCGGCGATCCAGCCGGTCACGGACCGTCAAGGGCTTGACAACGTACGAATCCTTATTATAGAGCGCCAGATCGCCCTTATGAACGACCCGGTGGAGAAACTCCAGCTTCGCCTGGAACTGGCCCGCTTTTATGAGTCGAAGAACCAGATGGAGCAAGCGCGCGCTCTCTTTGCGGGCATCTATAGCGAGAACCCGCTGCTTCTTGGTGTGGTGCGCTCCGCCGTCGATTTCTACTGGCGGAACAAAATGCCGGACCCGGCGATCGATTTATTGCTGAAGGCCTCCAAGTCCGCCTACACCGCGCTTGGTCAACAGTTCACTTTTGAGGCGGCTCGGAAGGCGACGGAAGTGAAGGAATACACGCGCGCCCGTGAATTGATCACTGCGCTGCTCCAGCAGCAGCCGTTCAAGGCCGAATATCTGGCGGGAATGGCGGACACTTATGCTCGCGAAGGCGATGACAAGTCCCTGCGCGACTTTTATGTTGCCCAAATCCAGAATCTCCGTTCTGCCAATCTGCCGCCGGATGAGAAAGTGACTCGCATCGCGGCGCTACGCCGGGGCCTTATTCCGGCTTTGGCCCGATTGAAGGATTTTGCGGGGGCGGTGGATCAATACATTGAGATCCTGAACAAGTTCCCGGAGGACGAAGGCTTGGCGCAGGAGGCGGCGGCTTTCGCGGACCGCCATGACCGGCGCAAACAACTGTCCGATTATTACGCCAAGGCTACGGCGGATTCTCCCAAAGATTATCGCTGGCCCATGGTCCTGGCGCGCATTCAGACCTACTTTGAGGACTACGATGGCGCCATCGCCTCTTACGTGAGAGCGCGTGCCGTCCGGCCTGACCGCACCGACCTGTTGACGGCACAGGCCGGCCTGGAAGAGCGCTTGATGCGGTTCGATGATGCTTTGAAGAGCTACCAACGCCTCTACCAACAAACCTATGAGAATCCAGAATGGATGGAGAAGATTGCGGAACTTTACGCGCGCGAGGGCCAAACCGACGCAGCGGTAACCGCGCTGAAGAAGGCGTTAATCGATGGGCGGCCGGAAGCGCCTGACTTGTACTTCAACGCCGCGGACCACCTTGTTGGCTGGAATATGCTCGACCAGGCACGGCAATTTGCGGAGCGCGGCGCTTCACTGGCCGGCAAGGATTTGTTGATCCGGCCTGAAAATGTCCACGGCGCGGTTACGTACGTAACCCTTTTGACGCGCCTCCGCGATTACAGCACGGCCTACACGTGTCTGATGGAGGCGGCGAAGGCGGCACGTGACCAGAAAATTGAACCGAACTTGAATCAGTTTCTCTCCGCCATGGGTGACGCGGTGAAGGAGTACTACACACCGGAAGAAAGAAATACCTTCACCCAATTCCTTCTGAAGCAAAGGGAAGGGATGGTGACGAACGATTTCATTGCGACGCTTATTCCTCTGGCGCAATACGCAGGCTTGACGGACTTGGAAGTGCGTTGGCGGTTGGAGGTCATGATGGACAGCCCCGGCTCCAATGTGGCCCAAATCATGGAGACACGCCTGGGTGAGTTGCAGAAGCAACGCATGAAGTTCAACGAATACGGTGCACAGCTCGAATCCTATTGGAGCGAATCCCCCCAGCGCCCGGATAAGGACCTCTTGCTCGAACGTGCGGCAGACAGCTATGAGTCGGCCGGAAATACCAGTGCAGAACTGCGCGTTCTCCAGCGGGCTTTCGGGCGGCAAGGATTGGATACGCAGCATCTTCAACGATTTCTCGATCTGGTTTCCAAAACGTCCCCCGAGCAACTGGTGACGATTTCGGGCGAAGGACGTGGAACCCCGATTCGTGATGCGGCGGCAAGCTCTGCGTTGACCACGGGAAAGTCTGACTTGGCGCTCCGGGCCATTGCGGCGCGCGGTCAGGGGCTGCCGTCCGTTTGGACTCGTGCCTATACCGGACTGGTGGGCTTGTACTATGCCGACGTTTCACCCGCGGTTAACTCCGCGTACCAGCAGGCCCTTGATACCCGGAACATTGGGGATCGTATCGCCAAGCCGCCGGATCGTGATGAAGTGTTGGCCGGCAACATCTGGTTTTATTACGGCTCACGCTTTGGCGAATACCGGTCCGTCACGCACCAGGGCGATCCTGAGGACTACCTGCCGGCCGCGTTGGAAGGCACTCCAGCCAGTTCCGATCCTTACTTTACGCTTGCCGACTATTACCGTGAGGCGGGGCAACTTGACAGCGCGCTGCAGGATTACGCTCATGCGTTGGAGTTGAGCCCACAGCGCGGGGACGCGCACGATCGCATGGCGCAAGTCCTCTGGCAGCAAGGCAAGCGGGATCAGGCTATTAAGGAATGGTCGCTGGCCCTGAAAGCCTTTAAGGCACAGGAGGAAAGTTCTTCCGTCCCTCCTGCTTTCTGGACTGACCTTCGAATTACCCTTGAAGATATCGGCCAGCACAGGGTGCTACCGCAACTGCGGGAAGATGCTGATGCTGCAATTCGCGCTTATATCCATACGAACGGCAGCTACCGCGTTGGTCCCCTCTTGCAGGGCGTGCTGGCTGCGGCGGACGATCCTGTGCAGGGGGCTGAGTGGTTGGTGGATCTTTCCCGCGCGGATTCGTCTCCCCTTGAATTCCTTTCACAACTTGTCTATGCACGCTGGTTTCCTGATAAGCAGAAGGACCCGGTGTATCAGAAGATCCTGGCGCTGGCGCAGGACCAGGCGAACAAGACTTTTGGCACGGAGCACTCCACTGCGGTTGAGAACTTAACCGACTGGCAGCACCGTTGGGTCGATTACTTGCTGGACAAGCACCGCACTGCCGACGCGCAGGCTTTTCTCAAAAAGCTTCCGGAGAAATTCCGTGACCCGCGCCAGCCGGACGGCGCCTACTTTATGGTTCGCCTCGCAGCGCAGTCGAACCAGCTGGACCAGCTCATTCAGCAGTTTCAGCAAAATCCTGAGATGGCTCCCTCCCTTGAGGATCTACGCAATGACGCGCGTAACTTGCAGGAGGAGGACCCAGCCAGCTCGCGCCGGTTATTCGAATATGTTTACACCCGCCAAATCGATGAACATGATTTTGCGCCCGCGAATTTCCTGGGGCTGGCGGAAATTCGATTGCAGCAGGCTGACGTTTCACAAGCAATCTCGCTGCTGCGGCGCATGAATCGTGTGGCGGGCGAGCCGTTTGAAAACCTGGGAGCGGCTGGGGACCTGCTTGTGAAGATGGGGCACCCCGCGGAAGCCGTGGAGTTTTACGCCATGCGTGCAAAGGCTGTGCCCTGGGATTCCGACGCGCGCGTAAGGCTTGCCCAAGCGGAAGCCGTTGGGAATACGCAAAGAAACGATGCCATCATCTTGCTTACTGCTGTGGCGTCGTCACCGGTGGCCAATTATTCCACGCGCGTATCGGCGGCGGAATCCCTTGCGGCGTTAAAGGCGTCGGCGCCAAGCCTGGGGAGCGCGGAACTGGATGGGTTCTTGAGGCCTGTGGTGATGACAGCGGTTGAGTCGCCGGGTTTCTTCTACGCCCGCATCCGCGCGGCAATGGAAACATCCGACTTGGACATCAGGATTCACCTTCTTTCTGAGGCTATCGCCATTTATCCCGAATGGATTTCTCAAAGTGTGGGGGTATCTCCGCCTACTGATGTGAATCCTGTGGTCGTATCGCCGCGCATTCTACTGTTCCAAGCGGCGGCAGCGGCGGACCAGAATCAACTTGCCTTGTCCGCCCTGATGCCGATTGTCGATCAGAGCATTTTGACAACCCCCCTCGCCTCGCCACCGGAGAATGGAGCCGCTTCCGAAGAGCCCCAGCAGCGCGGCCGTAATTCGATTGCCGCCGCGTTTCTTTCCGGACAGGACTTGGACATAAACCAGAAATCGGCGATTGCAGTTCAACTGGCAGAGGCCCTTCAGAAACTTGATCGACTGGAGGAGGCGGTGCGGGCTTGGAATTTGGCATCGATACTTTCCCCGGACGCCGCACTGCGTTCTCAGGCAATCCATCGGCGGGAACAAATCGCGGCGCAATTGAAGATCGAGCAAGCCGACCACGAGCGGCGACCCGTGATTACCGACCATCTTGAGCAGCAGGGGTTGGTCAGACCGCGCCTCCTCGGCCGCGCCGGACCCTCGGCCAGTGCAGGAGCAGTGGGAGGTGGCGGGCAATGAGAAAACTCACTCTACCAATCCTCTGCTTTCTGAGTATCGCCCTCGCCATCACGCCACCGGGCCACGCGCCCAAGTCCATTTCCTCCGGCCTCGCGTCTCTTATGCCGCCCGGCTCGCTGCTTTTCATGGAGTCCCCGAACTTCGCCGCGCTTGTTCACGACTGGGAGAAGTCCAGCACAGAAAAGAGGTGGCTCGCCAGCGACAATTACCAGGTCTTCTCGCGCTCGCATCTCTTCCTGCGCATCCAGGAAGCACAGACGCAGTTTGCCGTAGCTGCCGGCGCTCCGCCTGACATGGCCTTGCTCGATTCGCTGGCGGGGGAGCAATCCGCGCTGGCGCTTTATGATGTTGGCAATCTGGAATTTCTCTACATCACCCGGATGCCCTCCGCCCTCGCCATGCAGAATGTTCTTTGGACAAACCGGGCCAAGTTTGAGCCCCGTAAGGCGGCGGACATCCCCTACTACGTTCGCACCGAACCGGAGCAGAACCGCGTGGTAGCCTTTGCCACCTCAGGCGATTACCTGCTGCTAGCCACGCGAGAAGACCTCATTGCCGGGGCGCTCGCGATAATTTCCGGCAAGTCGCAGCCCGTATTACAAGATGAAGATTGGTACAAGAGTGCGGTTTCTCAAGCGGGGGCGGCTGGCGATCTGCGCATGGTCTTGAATTTGCCCCGGCTGGTGAAATCTCCGCACTTCCGCACCTACTGGATCGAGCGCAACATCACCGAACTTAAATCGTATTCGGCGGAAGTTGCGGATATCCATCGAACGGAAACAGAAATTCGAGAAGATCGCGTGCTTCTTAAAGTGGATGCATCCGGAGGCGCCGCGCCCCAGGCGTCCACAGACGCGCCAATATCCAAGCTTCTCAGTATGGTCCCTCCCCAGGAGGGTATTTACCGCGCCTGGAGCAAGCCCGCTGCTGATACGGTGCGCAGCCTCCTTGAGCTGAAGATTCTGTCGCCGCACTCCGGCCCCGGTGCAGCAGTACAAACCGCGCCGGATGTCTCTTTGAACCAAAGCGAAGCTGGTAGTGAGAGCGACCTTGAGACCCGCATTGATGAAGCCCCGCTCCAGGGGACGGCAGACGCTCCGGGAACGGAAACGTTAAAAAGACTTTTGAACGCGGCTCCGATTGAAGCCACGCTGGAGTTCCAAAAGCTTGGGCACGTCGGGCAATCGAGCTTTATCGAACCTCACTCCGCTGTCCTGATTTACCGCTCGGCGAATTGGGATTCGGAAACCGTGCGCAGCGCCCTTCGGGAGGCCATCGACGGGCAATGGACAACTTCACAAATCGGCGTGAACTGGGTGGAGCATCATCAGGGCAGCAGGGCCTTTTATCAACTTGATGGATTGGTTCCGCTCGCCATCGCTACCGAGGGGCCGATTCTGATTGTGGCCGATTCCCCAGTAACCCTGAACTCGCTTCTGGTCCCTTCCCAGATTGCCGGCAGCGGAAAGGACGTGATTTATGCCGGGGGCTTTCGCCACGCTGCCGAAAGGGAAAATATGGTGAGAATGATGCGATTTATCGAATTGCCACCATCTCCCCAAAGCGGCAGCCCGCAAGGGCAGCCGGGCCGCGAGCCACTTTTCTTCTCGGAGAATTTGGCAAGCCTCAGCCGGTCCCTGGGCAGTGTCGAGTCAGAATCGATCGTAGTTGAGGATCGTGGCTCCCATTTGCAGCAGACGGTTACGTACCGCCTGGGGAAATGAATTGCCAGTTGCACCGGAGTTCGAAGTCCGATCCTGCCGGAGGACGCGCTGGCCGTCTGGGGAGTCCAGCACAAAGTGCGAGGAGGCCGTTAATCTGCGTAATCTGCGCAATCTGCGGATGAGCTTTAGCCCAAGTGTCCGCCAGTCGACCAACAGACGCTGAATTACGCCCGTGAATTACTGCGAGCGACAAAGAGCCACGCGCCGAAAAACCCATTGGTAGTTCTACACTGGTAGTTCTACAAGTGTCCAAGTGTGGACACCGAAGGAAATGGCACGCAGTAACGACAAAAACTCTCACGTTGCCTTGACAATCAGCCGATAAGAGGGTAATAAGGTAGGAAGACGCGGTGATGATGCTTGGTATGGCGGAGGATTTGAGACTGAACCGGCCGTCCGGGGGAGCGCCAGGCTCTTGCTGGTAAGTTCCATAGCATCAGCGTCTTGTGGGTTTCAGTCGGCAAGCGGGAGTAATTCAGCGGTAGAATGCCAGCTTCCCAAGCTGGACGTCGCGGGTT
>CAYTMD010000115.1:0-14604 GCA_964438685.1 uncultured Acidobacteriota bacterium | reverse complement strand
CCACCACGCGCCTCTAACCCTCACATTTAACCACAAACCACGAGCCACTGATCACTCAACTTGCGCTGGCTCGTCACTCGTCACAAGCCACTCGTCACTGCCCTTAAGCCACTTTGTTGCCGGAGTGCAATCCGCATTCCTTCTTCGTGGACTCTTCCCACCACCAGCGGCCTTCGCGCTCGTGCTGCCCGGGCAGCACTGCTTTGGTGCACGGCTCGCAGCCGATGGAGACGAATCCCTTTTCGTGCAGCGAATTGTAGGGAACATCGTTTTCGCGGATGTAGTCCCAAACCTGCTTGGAGCTCCAGTTGGCCAGAGGATTGAACTTCACCAAGGCGTTATCCGGAGTGGAGAAGGTTGGATCCGCTTGCACCACGGGAACGGAGCTGCGGGTGGAGGGGCTCTGGTCGCGACGCTGTCCGGTGACCCAGGCGCTCAGGGTGCTCAGGGCGCGTTGCAACGGTTCCACTTTGCGGACGCCGCAACACTCCTTGTGGCCGTCTTTATAAAAGGAGAACAGGCCCTTTTCTTTCACCAGATTTTCGACGGCTTCCGGCCGGGGGAAGAAAACCTCGACGGGGATCTGGTACTTCTCCCGAACCTGGTCGAGAAAGCGGTAGGTCTCCGCATGGAGGCGCCCCGTGTCGAGCGAGAAGACTCTGAACTTGCCGCCCAGCTTTGCTGCCAGGTCCACCAGCACCACGTCTTCCGCGCCGCTGAAGCTGATGCCGACGCTGGGTGAATACATCTCAAACGCCAGGGCCAGAATCTCGCTCGGGTGCCGCTGCGCATACTGCTCGGCTAGTTCGGTCAAATTTGCAACTTCAAGTGGCATAGTCGTGTTTTCCCTTTCAAATTGTGAATTAAGAAGGAGTCAGGTTCGAAACCGGAAACTGGAAACTCGAAAATCGGTGCGTATCCCGCGAGTTTCGAATTTCCAGTTTCGAGTTTCGGACTTTCCCCAGCTCCTGGCTCCTAGCTCCTCCGATCACCCTACCAGCAGGCGGGTTCCCAGGGAGAAGTAGAGAATTGTAAACAGCCAACTGAAATAACGTTCGGGAATAATTCGGGTCAGCCGGCTGCCGACGACCACGCCGGGCAGCGAGCCGACGACAATGTGCAGAAACAGCATGCTATTAAAGTGGCCCATCCGCACGTGCATGGAGCCTGCCAGTGCCATGGTGGCCAGTCCATAGAGAATGTCGGTTCCCACCAGCTCGCCCAGCGGATAGGGGGTGAGAAGCAATAGGAAGACCATCAGCAGGCTGCCACTGCCAATCGAAGTCAGGGCTACCATGAATCCCACCACCGCTCCCACCAGGACAAGCTTCACGCGGGTGCTCGCGATGGGTGCATCAACCCAGGTCTTCGGAGGCTTGATTTTTCCCAGACGGACCAGCGGCAGCAGGAAGGCTACGCAGAACAACGTTATTCCCAGCATAAGGCGGAGCAGGTGATCCAGTTCGGGTCCCCCCATCCGCGCTTTCAAGTAGCTGAGTAGAAAGATCCCACCGATCGTGCCCGGAACGGTCCCAATAATAAGAAAGGTTGCCAACCTCCAGCGCACTTGGCCAAGCCGGCGGTGCTCAAACACTCCCAGCAGCTTGGTGAAAGCGCCATTGACGATGTCTGTCCCGATCAAGGTGACGGCGGGGAAAGGCGTCAGCACCATCAACAGTGGGGTTAGCAGCACCCCACCCCCCGTGCCCGTCAACCCAATCAGTAGTCCGGTAATGAACCCTATAACAGTAATGAACATGAGTCGCTGAAGCCCTTCTGGCCAGCCATTCCCAGCCAATCGTGCCTTTTGTTACCCTGAAAACTGCCTAAACGCAAAAACGCCCGCTGCGGTTATCTCCGTCAGCGGGCGTCTCAGGTTTTGGACTTTTCTTACTTCGCTTACAAATCCCTATTCCCTAAGAAGAGAGCACCGCTGGCGGATGGCGTACAGGTACAACAACACATCTGCCCGGCGTCACTGCTTCTCACGGAATGGAGATTCGTACTCATTGGGAAAGGAAAGCCTACCATGAAGGCGCCAATGTTTTCAACAGCATTTTTGTTGGTTGTGCCCGGCGCCCAAAGGACAGGCGCAGCTGACAGTTGACAGTCGATAGTTGATAGCCAATCCTGGGTACATGGGTTGGCAAGGGACAAGTGACACGTGACAAGCAAGATAGTGGGTGTACACTAAGCGTCGCCGGCAGGCCATAATGGGGGATCTCGTCGGGAATCTTGTGTTAACGCGTGTTCGCATCAAAGGAGCGGATATGTACATTGGCAAGGTGTCAGCGTTGTTGATCTGCCTGGCTCTCGCTAGGGGAGCGCAGGCGCAGACTGGCTGGAAGGCGGGCGCTACCAAGGTGGATATTACCCCCGCAGGGCCAATTTGGATGGCGGGTTACGCCAAGCGCGATAAAACGTCGGAGGGCATACGGAAGAACATTCACGTGGTCGCCCTCGCCCTGCAGGATGAGACGGGCCGAACATCCGTGCTGATGACCTTCGATCTGGTCAAGATCGGGCGCGATTGGGGAACGGCCATCACCGACCGGTGCCAGAAGGAGTTTGGCCTCTCGCGCGACCACGTGGTGTTGAATTCCTCGCACTCGCATAGCGGTCCGGTGACCGGGTATGCGGCGCCCTTTTACCTTGCCATGACTCCGGCGGATGTGGAGGTGGAGCGCCGTTATACCCGCGAATTGGTGGACAAGTCGGTGGAGGCCGTGGGGCAGGCGATCAGAAACCTGTCGCCGGCGACGCTGGAATTCGGACAGGGGTTGGCGGCGATTGCCGTGAACCGGCGGCGAGTGCGCCTGCGTTCGCTGCCCGGACCGGTGGACCAGGACGTCCCGGTGCTTTGCGTGCGCGGGCCCAACGGAGAGCTACGGGCGATAGTGGTGGGGTACGCTTGCCATGCCACGGCGCTGGGGGATTACCAGATCAGCGCTGACTGGCCGGGTTACGCCAAAGAGGAGATTGAGAAAACGCATCCGGGCGCCATCGCCCTGTTCGTCCAGGGATGCGGCGCGGACGCGAATCCGCTGCCGCGCTATCAGGGTACGGATCCCGCCATGCTTCACTACTCGGTGGAACTAGCGCAGATGTATGGAAAAATCCTGGCGGCCGCCGTCGAAATGGAGCTGCACGAAAAGATGACGCCGCTCGTGGGGCCTCTGCGAACTGCTTACGAGACGGTGGACGTTCCCCTCCGCCCTGCGAGCCGGGAGGAGTTGCAGGCTGCGTTGGCCGGCAGTGACCGCCTGCAGAGCGCCGCGGCGAAGCAGTTGCTGGCACAAATGGACAAAGACGGGAAGCTGCCGGACCAATATCCGTACCCCGTGGAGGTGTGGCAGTTCGGACATGGACTAAAGTTCATCGCTCTCTCCGGCGAGGTGGTGGTGGACTACGCGCTTCGCCTGAAGGCGCAATATGGGTGGGACACAACTTGGGTGGCAGGCTATTCGAATGACGTCTTCGGCTACATTCCCTCCGTGAGAGTTTTGCGCGAAGGCGGCTACGAAGGCGGCGACGCGAATAAGGATCTGGGCGGCCCGTTCGGTCCGGCAGTGGAAGAGATTATTGTGGAAAAAGTGGGAGACCTTATGAAGCGATAACACGGGAAATTCAAAATTCAAGATTCAAAATTCAAGACTCAAGAGGTTAAACCTTGCATCATCTCGAATCTCGACTATCTGGATTCTCGAATGTTTGGAATCTCGAGTGTCATAGAATCTCGAGTGTCAGGGACCATGAATCGTTTTGAATCTTGAATTTTGAATCTTGAATCACCTTGGATATCGAATTTTGTCTTATCTTGAATCTTGAATTTTGAATCAATGTGAACCCCGAATCGTCCTGGATCTCGAATCTTGTCCTGTCTTGAATCTTGAATTTTGAATCTTGAATCATTTTGGATTCCGATTGTCTTGAATCTTGAATCTTGAATTTTGAATCTTGAATCGCCTTTACGCAGCCTTCGTTCGTCCCGCAATCCGCATTTGCTCCAGCTCCCTGAGGAACTCCTCCCGGTCTCTTCGTGCCATGTCCGCTCGCCGGGTCTTCTCGCTTACATAGCGCTCTCCCTTCTGGTCCGAATCCCGCAGCGTTCGCGCCCACGCGCCAAGCTGTTTCGAAATGCTCTCGACGCTTGATTTCAAATTCAAGATGTCGGCTGCAAGATCCGCGAAGGCCGGAATTTTTTCCAGCAGGCACAGCATCGACCTCACTTCCCCTGCCGAGCCGCGTGCGATATAGAGGAACGTGAGCAACTCCTGCTTGGTCCCGCGTTCAAACCCCTCGGCAATATTATTGGACACCGAGACTGCCGCCCGCTCGATCTGGTCCCGCAGGGAGTAGCGCTGGCGAAACGGAGATTTCTCCGTCATGGCATAAACGGCCGCCGCCAGATCAATGGCCGCCAGCCACACCGGTAATTGCTCAAACCGCTCGTACTTCATGAGCACCTCCGGGCTTCATCATGAATCATGAATTCTGCCTCTTGAATTTTGAATCTTGAATCTTGAATCCTTCACCTAGTCTTCGGCACTTCCGCGTATCAAGGTGAATTTAAAAATACGCGGACTGCGTCCTCGCTTTTGAAGCTTCCCTCTTGAATCTTGCCTTTTGAATTTTGAATCACTTCGTGCTTCCGCGTATCAAGGTGAATTTAAAAAATGGTAGAACAGCGAAAGGATTTCACCTCGGAGGTCACTGAGGCCACGGAGAGCAGCCGGCCAAAAACTGTGGGGCCGCGGATTAGCATGGATTCGCACGGATCGAAACCGCAGCCACATAGGTGGCAGGTTCCAGATGCTAGATGCGAAGGGTGGGAGTCCTGTCGTGGGTCGCTGGGCGCGCCGCGGAGTAACCCCTCATCCGGCCTCGTCCCTCAGCCACCTTCTCCCCTCGGAGAAGGTCTGAATTTAAACCACCCTCGCCGACCGGTCGGCAGATGTAGGGCCGAAGAGCCTTCGGCCCGGGCCGGGCGCCGCTCGGCCCTACGTTCCCTGATAACGGTCACTCGCCGGCTAGGCGTTGTACCGATTGACATGTAACGCGGCGCGTTATAGACTGCAAGGCGTGATTAAATCCTTCCGGTGCGACGAGACGGAGCGGCTCTTTCATCGCGAGCCCAGCCGGAAGTTTCGCGCCATCGAACGCTCGGCGCTGCGCAAGCTCGACGTGCTCGACGCGGCGAACGATCTTCGAATTCTCAGCGCCGTTCCGGGCAACCGGCTGGAGCGGCTGCGCGGGGACCGCGAGGGACAGCACAGCATTCGGATTAACGACCAGTGGCGAGTCTGTTTTACCTGGCAAGAGGGCGACGCCTACGACGTTGAAATTACGGACTACCACTAGGAGGACAGGATGGCTAGGAAACTGAAGCCCGTACATCCGGGCGAAATTCTGCGCGAGGAGTTTATGAAGCCGCTCGGCCTCAGCATGAACAAGTTGGCGCTGGACTTGCGTGTGCCCGTCACTCGCATCGCGGAAATTGTCCACGAGCGTCGTTCTATTTCGACGGATACAGCCCTGCGCCTGGGACGCTACTTCAACACCACACCGGTTTTTTGGATGAACCTCCAGGTTCGCCATGACCTTGAGGTGGCGGAAGACGAGCTGGCCCACCAGATCGTGCGCGACGTTCACCCCATGGAAACACCAGCCATTTACTGAGGTACGCTAAACAGAGTGACAGATCCAGCGTAGCGCCGGCATCCTGCCGGCACCGGAAAATGCCGCCGGGACGGTGGCGCTAAAGGCCAACCCCACCAGCGGCACATCATCACGTCTCAGGTGGAGCATTCCTCAGTGCTGAATTACTGCAAGGCACTTTGTAGCGGCGGGTTTATCCCGCCACCCTTCCGCGCGATCGCGCGGCTTGAAATGGCGGCGTAAAGCCGCGGCTATGGAACCTGTACCGCTGCCATCCTGGCGGCACTTGCGGTGCCGGCAAGATGCCGGCGCTACGGCTGCTTGTGCCACTGTGGCGGGGTAAACCCGCCGCTACGACTGCGTCGGCCCCGCCGACCGATCGGCAGTTGTAGGGCCGAAGAGCCTTCGGCCCGGGCCGAACGCTGTTCGCCCGTACAAGCGGAGGCCGAACACTGTTCGGCCCTACAAAACAGGTGCCGACCTCAAGGTTGGCGCTATGGAACCTGTAACGCTGCCATCCTGGCGGCATTTTCCGGCGCCGGCAAGATGCCAGCGCTACGGCCTGCGGGTGCCGATAAGATGCCGGGGGTACGGCTGACTGAAGCCAGAAGCAACGTAGCACAGCCACTCTTGGCTGTGTTGCAGAAGCACAGCGCATTGGCGCTGTGAACAAAAAAAACAGGCAGGAAAACAGCGCACAACACGGGTCATGAGAACAACACACTGGGAACAACACACTACACAGGCAGGAGTGCCTGTGCTACATTGCGACGTGTGCAACCACAGCCCCTGGTTTTCTACCGCCGTAAACTGCCGCATTGGCATCCTGAAGGCAGAGCCATCTTTGTTACTTGGCGGCTGTTTGGGTCCTTGCCCAAAGGTGTTGTTCCGGGCACCAGTGCGTGGGCAACGCGAAGAGGTAGCACAGCCACTCCTGGCTGTGACACAGAACAAGACACAGGCAGGAGTGCAACACACAACACAGGCAGGATCCGCTGTGCTACAGAACACAACACAGGCAGGAGTGCCTGTGCTACTACTACCACGTCTGGCCGGCGATTTCGCCAAATAGACACCGAGCTCGATCGCGGAGCCACGGGCCCACTCTGGCTTCGCGACCCCAAAATTGCCGATTACGCAGAGGGCGCCATTGTGCGCGGGGTAGAGTTGGGACATTACGACCTGGATACCTACGTGGTTATGCCCAATCATGTGCATGTGCCCGGCGATTCCGATGGCACGCATCACCGGCGGCATTAAGGGAGTTTTCGCCCGCGAAGCCAATGCCGCGTTGGGGCGCGTCGGTGAACATTTCTGGGAAGACGAATCCTTCGATCACTGGGTGCGTGATGAAGCTGAATTGACTCGCATTCGGTCCTATATCGAACGAAATCCTGTGTCGGCGGGTCTGGTGGTAAGGCCCGAGGACTGGCCTTGGTCAAGCGCCGCAAAGCGGACGTAGCACAGCCACTCCTGGCTGTGTTGCAGAAGCACAACGTAGCACCGCCACTCCTGGCTGTGTCAATGAACTACAGCCATTGGCTGTATAACACAGGCAGGAGTACAACACACAACGCAACACAAGCCGAAGTGCAACACTCAACACAGGCAGGAGTGCCTGTGCTACGTTCACACTTTCTCTAAGGCCAATTCCAGGTCGCGGATGATGTCGTGCCAGTCTTCCAGGCCTATGGATAGGCGGATGCCTTCCGGGTGCATTCCAAAGGCGCGCTTCTGCTCGTCGGGCAGGGCCGAGTGGGTCATGGACCACGGGTGCTCAATGAGCGTCTTGATTTGCCCCAGGCTTACGGCCAGGGTGACGCAATAAGCCTGCTGGGCGAGGTAATCCACCATTCTTCCCGCGCGCGCGTGCCTGGACTTGGCCCCCTTCAACACAAAGTACATCAGGCTGCCGGGGGCGAATTTGCCCTCGGAAGTGAACATCTGCCGGTGGGCCAACGCTTTCTGCGCAAATCCCTTCAGGCCCGGGTAACTGACGCTCTCAACCTTGGGATGGTTTGCCAGAAATTCCGCCACGCGCAGCGCCGTCTTCTGCATGTTGATCATGCGCGTCGCGAGGGTGGGCAATCCGTAAACCAGCACTCCCCAGGCGCTTTGGGGCGAAAGCACTCCGCCAAAGTCCTTTCGATACAGCATGATGGAGTTGTACCACTGCTTGGCCGCGATCACCGCTCCGCCCATGTCCGTGCCGAAACCGCCCAGACCCTTGGTGAGACTTTCCACCACAATGTCCGCTCCCAGCCGCAAAGGCTTCTGGCAGAAAGGCGTGGCAAACGTGTTGTCAACAATCACCAGCAGCCGGTCCTTCTCCTCGCGGCCGGCATTAACCTTGTCCGCCATACGGCGGATGGCGGCAATGTCAATCAGCTCCAGCGTGGGATTGATCGGCGTCTCAAAGTAGAGAACCCGCGTCGCCGGCGTGATCGCCGCGGCCAACGATTGCGGCTTCAGGAAATCGGCAAATCGCACGTTCATGCCATAACGAGGCAGCCAGTTGGTCATCAGACTGTACGTGCATCCGTAAACAATTTCGTGCGAAACCACTTCCTGCCCCCCGCGCAACGCCGCTCCCAGACCCGCACTGATGGCCGCCATTCCCGTGGCAAAGGTCGCGCAGATCTCTCCCCCTTCGGCATAAGCCAGGTTCTCTTCCAGCATCGAGCGCGTCGGCTCATCCAAGCGGTCGTAAATGTAAATGGGGATGTGCCCGCTCAAATGCTCGTCCGCGGAGGCGAAATTGACAAAACCTCGCGCCCCCCGCTGCAACGAACTCAGCCGATAAGCCGTGGTGTGCGAAACCGGCGGGACTACGTGATGGTCGTAATCCCAACTTTTGCTGTCATAATTACCATGAATCATGTGCGTGCGGAGCTTGTAGTCTTCCTTCTTGCGATGCCGTTTGCGGGTTTCCATAAGGCCCCCCCTTTGAGCGACTTTTCACAACATGAAAAGGGATAGCACAGTCTGGAACATGGCGAAAGGCCTTTTCGCTCACAACTACTTTTTGTCACTTTACGCTCGCCAGACGTCGCGGCTTTGTGCCGGGTGTGGCCACGTATTGGGCTATATCCTTAATTGGGGGCTAATAGGCCCTTGTCAAGTAAATGCACGTTCCAAGTTTTCTCAGCCCTAATGAACTTCATCGACATTGCCGATAGAAAGGTATGGATGCATAGGCGTGAGGTGTCGGGGGAGAAGATTCTCCGCTAACATCGGGCTCCCCGTTGATCGGGGAGAATGCTCTCAGGAGATGAAAGCACCATGAGACGAGTACTGTTTGTTGACGATGACCCGCGAATTCTGGAGGGGTTGCGGCGCATGCTGCGTTCTCAAAAACAGGCGTGGGAGATCGCTTTCGCGTCCAGCGGTGAAGCCGCACTGGCGCTGATGGAAGCATCACCCTTCGATGTAATTGTTTCTGACATGCGCATGCCCGGAATGGATGGCGCCGCGCTGCTGGCCAATGTGCGCGAAGCTTATCCGCACGTCGTACGCATTGCCCTTTCGGAATACACCGAGCTATCCGGTGCCTTGCGAGTAGTACCCGTGGCACACCAGTTTCTGACGAAGCCCTGCGATTTGGAAATGCTGCGCGTGGCCATTGAGCGTGCCTGCCACATGAAGGCGCTGCTCCATGATGAATCCATTCGCGCAACGGTGGGGGCGCTCGGCGACCTTCCCTCCCTACCGCGCACTTATCATGCTTTGACGATGGCGCTGGCGGATCCTAATACCCCCATCCAGAAAATTGCGAGTATCGTGGAATTCGACGTGGGGGTGGCCGCCAAGATTCTACAGTTGGTGAATTCCGCCTTCTTTGGCATTGCGCGCTCCATCACCAATATTCAGACTGCCGTTGGTTATCTCGGCGTGAGTACGCTGAAGAGCCTGGTGCTTTCCGTTGAAGTGTTCCGCGTTTTTGCTCCCAAAGCTCCCGTGGAGGGCTTCTCCCTGGAGGACCTGCAACGGCACGCGCGGCTCACATCTTATATTGCTGCCCGCTTGCCCGTACCAAAGCACCTTGTGGACATCGCCATGGTGGCCGGTATGCTCCATGACGTGGGAAAGCTTGTACTGGCCTGGAAACTTCCCGATCGCTTCAAGAAACTCATGACGCAAGTGACGCAGGAGCAATGCCCCCTTCACATTGTGGAAGAAAGAGAATATGGGTTCAGCCACGCTGAGATTGGGGCCTATCTCCTGGGACTTTGGGGATTGCCGTACGCGGTCGTCGAGGCCGTTGCCCTTCACCATGTCCCCGATCGCGTGCCACACCAAAGCTTCGACGCCGCTTCAGCTGTCTACATTGCCAACCTTCTTGCTGAGGAGCTGAATTCCTCTACCATAATGCCTTGGGACAACTTGATGGAGAGAAACCAGCCCTATCTGGTGTCCCTGGGCGTCGAAAAGGAGATGCCAAGTTGGCGCGCGATGGCCGCAGAGGTGCCCCAGTTGCTGGCGGAGGCGTAAAATGCAAGAAACTCCGCTCCCCCGGGTTTTACTTGCTGATGGCGAACTTGAAGTGCCTGACGGCTGACCCGGGCTTCTCTCCAAGCTCAATGGTTTTTTCTGCACCGTTGTGCTTTCCAGGCTGAAAGGAATTTGGCGAGCGCCTCAGTATTTCGGAGATTCCGGTCAAGGCTGCCCTTCGACAACTCTTCCAAGAGACAGGTGTCCGGACCCGCAGCCAGCTTGTTCGGATGGCATTGGAAGAACGTTGTGCCCCCTGGAAATATATTCGCAGTGAAACTGGCCGAACCGCGCCGCCTCGGGAAATGGACCCACACCCTTTTGGCCCACTTCTAGGCTCGCTTGACATTAGGTACCCTTTTCCTTACACTTGCGCCCAGTAGGGTTAGCTCGTGGTCGGCGGCGTCACTGGGGGGTGATCCGCCTGCGCCAGTCGTTGGTGTTAAAGGAGGAAGCCCTTGCGTAAAATATCTTTTGTTTTGGTATTCGTGTTTCTCGCCGTGTCAGCCGTAATTGCCCAAGCCCAAGAAACTGGACCAGCCTCACAGATTTCCGTTCCTGCGGCCGTCCGCTCACAAGCGGAGTGCACAGGCTTTATTGTCAGTTCATCTGTGCCACGCGATTTATTCGTCGTGGGAGGAGCTGATGATGACTTCCACTCCCCGGCCCGTCAGTTTGTGCAGGGGGAGTCGATTTTCATCTCTCCGCACAAGGGGGGCGATGTTGCTGTAGGCAATGAGTACAGCGTGGTCAGGCCTGCAGGCGAGCTTTTCCTTACCCGGCGTTATCAGGGGCAGGGACGGGAAGTCGGCAAATTGGGCAGACCTTACGAGGATGTCGGCATAGTGAAGGTGACTCATACTAATAAGGAGGGTGCCGTGGCCCGTGTCACCCTTTCTTGCGGACCGATTTCCCCGGGTGACATCCTGGTGCCTTATCAAGCTCGTGCCATTCCTGAATACACGTTGTCCCCACCGCTTGACCACTTCATGCCTCTGGATAGCAACAAAAAGCAGGGAAGGATAACGGCAAGTCACAACAACTACGGCTTCCTTGGTCGCGAGACGGTAGTCTACTTGAACTTGGGCGAGAATGAGGGAGCCAAGCCCGGTCAGCGTTACCGGATTTACAAGGTTCTTCCTCCTCATACGACGGGATTCCTGACCGAAGAACGCACGCCGCCCGAGACCATCGGAGAGGTTGTGGTCCTTTCTGTACAGTCGAAATCATCCGTGGCGATTGTCATTTCAAGCTACCGGGAAATTTCTACCGGTGACTTTGTCGAAGCGGAATAATACTGTCAGGGGTTCGGATTAGTGCATCCAATTGCGGGCGAAGCCCACCTTGGACTACTCCCACAGTCCAGGGTGCTTCGCGCCCGCGCGGGATTTCGCTATGCGCGCAGGATTGGGTTTAGGTCCATGTGAAATTGGAAAAGTTGCTTACGCTGCGGGGTGAGAAGAATCAGCGGTGTGAGCTTCTTCGAAGATTTGCGCGGTGAAAGCCTGGATGCTGGCTCCATGCTGCCACGCATCGGTTGGTAAGCCTGCTTTGCGGCAGGTTTCTTCCAGAAATTGTTCCCGATTCCATTTCCACTGCACTGCCACTTGCGGTAACAAGAGGCCGCGCATAGATCCGCTCGAAATGAGCAGCCCGTGCCGCCCAACCTCAATATTCCCGGGGGGAATTTCCGTGAGTGGCGAGAGGACGGAGATTTCGATATTCAGTCTTTTCACTTCCTGTTTGGTAACGCTGGGGAAGCGGGGATCACTCAGTCCCGCCCACACCGCGCATTCGCGAACCGTGAGGTAGAGCGGTTTTCTCGCCTCAGTCACGCCAATGCATCCCCGCAGATTCTTTCTATTGCGCAAAGTCACGAAGGCGCCGCAGGGTTGGCATAAGGCTTCGCCAGGCACCGGGATCTTGGGGATCTCAGAAAGGTTCAAATATCCCACCAAGGCTTCGCGCGCCATACGCAGCAGGGTCTGCTGGTCGTTTTCAGTGAGCGGCAACATCTTTCTCTTCCGGCGCCTTCTCGTCCGCCTCGATGACCCGCAAACGACGGGAGGCGCGGCGCTTGACTCGTTCATCCAGGCTTTTCCAGAATTTCCAAAAGTACTGCGCGGCAGAAGCCACCGCAAAGAGCACGACCATCCATAGCAGGATTTCGCCAAGAGGGCGCAAGGCTTGAAACCGGTGTCCCTCCATAATAATGACCGTGATGGCCACGACCTGGAGCACCATTTTCGTTTTGCCCAACTCCGAAGCTTCCATCACATAGCCTTCTGCGGAAGCAATTGTGCGCAGTCCGGAAACGGCGAATTCCCTTCCCACGATGATCACCACCATCCATGCAGGGACAAGGTGGAGTTCCACTAAAGAGACAAAGGCGGCCGAGGTGAGAAGCTTGTCGGCAATGGGGTCGAGCAGGATTCCCAGGGTGGTGATTTGGCCGCGCTTGCGGGCCAGGTAACCATCCAGCAGGTCCGTGACGGCAGCGAGAAGGAAGACCCCTCCCGCCCACAAGTCCATGCTGCCGCCCTTGGTAAGAAGCAACACCACCACAATGGGCACAAAGAAGATTCGTAAAAGGGTTAGCGAGATGGGGAGATTCATGAGCCTTCGAACCCACCCTTCACCAGGGAGGAACTATACGGGCCGGGCCATCCATACTGCGGGGAGCTAAAGGAAGGGGTGCTCCAGCGCCCCGGTTTTACTATAGCGGACACCTCCGAGGGTGTCAACGAAACTCCAAAACGGGTTGTGGTGCCGTTTGTTTCGTTGTAGCAACGGCTTATGACTGCCGGCTCTTCCTTTGTAAACCTCTCCATAGTACCTCTAACTTTGTGAGCCGCTGCCGAAAAGTTCCTTGGTGGACTTGTCGAAGACCACGGTTCGCGTTGGGAATGGCATGTTGATTCCTGCATCCTGAAATTTCTTGAGGATACGCTTCCTCAGTTCGCTCTGCACCGAGAATTGATCCGTGAACTGGCGGACTTGCATGCCCAGTGAGAATTTTAGACAGGATTCCCCGAAGCCTGGGATCAGCGCAACCGAGGGCTCGGGTTTCGCCAGCAACCCTTCCAGACCATCTCGAATGGCCTCGCGGGCGACTTCCAACAAAGCCTTCTCAACACGGTTGGGATCCGTCCCGTATGCAACGCTTACCTCCAGGCCGTAGGACATGCGCGGGTCGGGTGCGGAATAGTTTGTGATGATGGCCTTGGCGAGTGAGGAGTTTGGAATGACGACGTGGTTGTTGCCGAGCGTTCGCAGGATCGTGGAACGCCAGCCGATGCGCAAAACGTATCCTTCCTGATTGGAATCCAGTTTGATGTAATCATTCGGACCCACAGGCCTGTCAGCCAGAAGATAAAGGCCGGAAAAGAAATTACTTAAGGTGTCCTGTAATGCCAGGGCGACGGCCACGCTTCCTACCCCCAACGTCGTCCAGACTGCCGTCAGCGTTACGCCCATGTTGTCGAGGAAGATGATGGTGCCCAGCAGGGCGAACAGGGTCCGGACCGCAAACGCGGCGGGCTGGGTTAATCGTTGCAGGGCGGGATCCTTCTGTTCCAAACGGCGCAAGGAAAGGATGATAACCTTGGCGGGAAAGTACATCATCACCAGGATCATCAGGGCCAGAACCAGCCTGGACCCGATATACTCAAACCGCGCGGGAAGTGGCAGGGATTCCAAGCCGAGGTAGAGACTGGTAATTAACGACAAGGGTATGGTTAGGGATTCAAGGAGGGAAAAGAAAACCTGGCCCCAGCCGTCGGGAAACTTTTTCGCCCAGTAATGGAGCAGACGGTTCAGGGCAAACCCCACCAACAGGAAACTTATGATCAGCGTTCCGAACAACAGGGTATAGAAAAGCTTGTTGCTGATGTGGAGCGCGTGTGCCAACTCTTCCATGCCTTTTATTCCTCCGGTGAGGCAACTGAATCAAGATACTCTGCCCCGCCCATGTGGGGCAACCGCATTTCGAGAGTGCCGCAACCGGCTCCATTCGCATCTAATAGATTAGTCAGACGTATGGCGCTGCGGACAGAGACGTTACCAGTCTTAAGGCCCTCCCCTGGCCGACTGTAAAAGCCAGGTTGAGGACTATCTACCTGCCACACTGACGTGATAGAGTGACAAATCTTAGCCGCCCTCCGCGCCGGCTGGAAATATATGATCGAGGTTCTCAGGCTATGCCCTCCAAGCAAAAGGCTCCCATTGATTACAATACGCTTCCGATTCTTCCTGTGCGCGACACCGTTCTTTTTCCCAATGCCATTCTGCCGCTAACAGTAGGTCGCGACAGCTCCTTGAAGTTGATCAATGACCTGAAAGAAGATGAAAAGTTTGTCGGGGTCATTTCCCAGCGCGATCCCCGGGTGGATAATCCCCAACCCGTCGATCTCTTTCAGATTGGAACGGTGGCTTTTGTCCACAAGATCATCAAGC
>CAYTMD010000114.1:4551-14682 GCA_964438685.1 uncultured Acidobacteriota bacterium | reverse complement strand
CCGATGACGCCCACGGTATCGCAGGTGTCATGCATCCCGCTCGGGGACTTGGGAAAGACGCACGCCAGGCACGCCGTACGCCCCGGGATGATCGTCATCGTGGCCGCGTAACTTGCCACCACCGCGCCATAAATCCAGGGTATCCCGAGCTTTACCGCCGCGTCGTTCACCAGGTAACGCGTTTCAAAGTTGTCCGTCGCGTCAAGAACAACGTCAAAGCCCTCGATGAATTCCTCAATGTTGCTGCTGTCCGCGTCGGCTACGATCCCTTCCACGGTCACATCGGAATTGATTTGGCGAAGCTTTCGTTCCGCAGCCACTGCCTTGGGCAGGCTTTCTCTGGCGTCGGCCTCATCAAAGAGCATCTGGCGCTGAAGGTTTGATTCCTCCACGAAATCCCGGTCCACAATGCGCACCGTCCCCACACCGGCCCGCACCAGAGCATTGGCCTGCGCCGTCCCCAACGCGCCGCAGCCAATAATCACAGCTTTCGATTGCAGGAGCTTTGCCTGTCCCTCGGCCCCAATGGGCAAAAAGAGAATCTGCCGCGAATATTTTTCCGAGTTCATAAGGGCTTTTCCGGTCTTGATCCAACTTGGGGCAAGTGTTTCATGGAAAGTCGGCCAATATCTTGCGGACCTGCTTACTGCTTAACAGCAGAGCCCCAACTCCCGCGCTTAGTACCGGAAGACTTGTAAGCCGGTCAACGAAGATAGTCGCCTTCGAGGCGCGCGTTTTGTGTGGGGTCAGGATTCCTCGTCCACTTTGTACTTTTGCGTCGAGCGAGTCGCCAGGTTGGAGCCCATGTTTAAGGCGAATGGCGGCGGCAAGTGCAATTTGGCCCTTGGTGGAAAGTTTTATTTCCATTATGAGAAAATCTTGCCCCAGAATCGGGAAAACTACAAGCTCGCGTAGCGCGGACCTGTCTTGCAACTGCTAAGTTTTCCGTTGCGCGCAAACGCAAGGTAGAAATCAGAAATCTGGCCAGTTTCGATTTTCAAATTTCGGTTTTCGTTTGGGGGGTTGTTTGGTGGGCCTGGGTAGAGTTGAACTACCGACCTCGCCCTTATCAGGGGCGCGCTCTAGCCACCTGAGCTACAGGCCCATACTTCCTCGCATCGGGGACATCCACAGAGGCATGCACCGCCGTCGCGACAGAATTATCAGTATAGGCAGACGACTAAATTCGCGCAAGAGGAAACCGCTAGAAGTAGTCATCAGTCGTCAGTTATCAGTTCCCGGTAAAATCCCTCCCGTCCGAGGCCTTTCTCCGACAACCGAAAACTGATGACTTTTGCCTGACGCCGTAGTCTTTTACCCCGCTATGTGGTACAAAAGAAGCAGAGGGTAGGTGCGGGGCTCGCAGGCTGGCTCTAATTAAGAAACGCTCCTCGGGATCAGGGACATTCAAATCATGCCGGATATTCGCAAAGAGGTTCTGTCCAACGGACTGACGATTCTCACCGAGTCCATGCCGTACGTTCGTTCCGTCTCCGTGGGCATCTGGCTGCGTACGGGCGCGCGCCAGGAGAGCGTCGAAGAGAATGGCATCTCGCACTTTATTGAGCACATGCTCTTTAAAGGAACGAAAAATCGCAGCGCGGAGGATATTGCGCGCGCGGCAGACTCGATTGGCGGCCACCTGGATGCCTTCACCGCCAAGGAGACCACCAATTTCTCCATCAAGGTTCTCGACGAGCACCTCCCCCGGGCCTTTGGAATCCTCTCCGATCTGGTGAAGAACCCGCTTTTTGAGCCCGAGCACATCACTAATGAAAGCCGCGTCATCCAGGAAGAAATCAAGATGGTTGAGGACACTCCGGATGACCTGGTGCATGAGATCTTCACCCAAACCTACTGGCGCGGGCATGCGCTGGGGCGTCCCATTTTGGGCACGCGCCGTACCGTGCGTGGTTTCGATCGCAAAGGCCTGGTCCGCTACTTTCGCCGGCACTATGCTCCGAACAATCTGCTGATCGCCGCGGCGGGCCACCTCCGGCACTCGCAAATCGTGGATCTGATTCAGAAAGAGTTCGGCGACGCGTCGGCGGGCCCTAAGTTGCGAAGTGGTCCGATCCCCATTGCCCACCCCCATCTCCAGGTGCGGCATAAAAAGGACTTGGAGCAGGTCCATCTTTGCGTGGGCGCGCCCTCCTACCCGCAGCCCCACAAGAACCGCTTCCCCTCGTACATTCTTAATTCGGTGCTGGGTGGCGGCATGAGTTCGCGCCTGTTCCAGAACATTCGCGAAAAACGCGGGTTGGCTTACGCCGTATTTTCCAGCCTCAGCAGCTTTCACGATGCGGGTTGCCTGAGTGTCTATGCGGGCACGGCGGCGGACAAGGCGCGGCAGGTCATCGACCTGGTGCTCCAGGAGTTTTGCGAGCTGAAGTCGAACCCCATCAGCCAGGAAGAGTTGCAGCGCGCCAAGGATTATCTGAAGGGAAGCTTGCTGCTCAGTCTGGAGTCTTCCACGAGCCGTATGGGAAATGCGGCACGGCAGGAAATGTACTTTGGCCGCCACTTCTCCCAGGACGAAATTGCGCAAAGCGTTGATGCCGTAACCGCCGAGCAAGTGCTGACCGTGGCGCAAGAGTTCTTCTGCCCGGAGCGCCTGGCCATCACGGTTCTGGGCCCTGTCATGGGCCTTAAGCTCTCACGTCGTGACCTTGGTTGCTGAACCCCTGCCTTGACCCTGTGTGATTTCCCCGAACCAGGTTAATTGAGCCATTCTACCGGACGTAGCGAGTCCCGCCACCTCGGCATTCTCACTCCTATATCGCGCACCCGTCGCCTCTTCCTGAATTGCCCACAGATGATTGCGAAGATATAATTGAGTCTCCGGGGTGTTTCCCCGGTTGGTTTAAAAGGGCCAAAATTCACTACGAGGTGTGACCATGCGCAGTAGATTTCTTCTGCTCGCTGTCTTTTGGCTGCCTTCGATCCTGTGCGGCCAAAACCAAAGGCAGGTTCCCCCACAAGCTTCCGAACGCATCGTGAAGGAAGTCCGGCACCAACTTGTGATGCTCCCCTACCTGAATGTTTTTGACGACATCAAGTTTTCCGTGACGGGTTACAACGTGACCCTGATGGGCCAGGTTAGGAACCCAACCCTTAAGAAAGACGCGGGAAACGTGGTCAAGAGCATTGAGGGCGTCGAAAACGTCGATAATCAAATTGAGGTGCTTCCACTCTCCGGCATGGATGACGGGCTGCGCCTTCGACTCTACCGCGCCATTTATGGATTCGGGCCGCTGGAGAAATATGCCATGCCTGTTATCAAACCCATTCGGATTATCGTCAAGAATGGGCAAGTCACGTTGGAGGGTGTTGTGGATAACCATGCCGACAAGGACATGGCGGGCCTCCGCGCCAACGGTGTTTCCGGCGTCTTCTCGGTGAGCAATAACCTGGTCGTGGTTAAAGAGAAATAGGTGATCCGCTAGACTGGGCGTCCCGCCCCCTGTGGCCTGGGCATACTGTCCGTGCTGATCCAGTGGCGGAGGCGGGACGCCCACTCTGCACCTAACCGCACCCGCCTGCGGGTTTACTTTTCCGATTTCTCGTGATCCGTCCTATAATCACTGTTAACCCTTGGGGGCGGGAATCGAAAAATGAGGAAAATGATGGCGGCATCACGGGGCAGGGAACTACGCGTTGGCACCAGCCCTTCGATTCTGTCCTGCCCTGATGTGCTCCCAACTTGCAAGCGCCAGCTCGTCACTTGTCACTCGTCACTTGTCACTGCTTTCACCCTGGAGGCCCAGTGAGCTTGCGCGTCTGCGTCCTGGGAAGCGGCAGCAAGGGCAATTCCACGCTGGTGGCAACGGAGAAGACGCGCATCCTGGTGGACGCGGGTCTGAACCGCAAGGAAACCTACGCGCGCCTCGATGCCGTGGGCGAGCGCACGGACGGGTTTGATGCCATCCTGGTTTCGCACGAGCACACCGACCACGTGAAAGGTTTGCGGCTGTTGGGAATCGATTGGAAAGCGCCCATCTATATTACGCGCCCCACGCACTCCACAATTACGTGGGACCCCAAGCTATGCGCGTTTGAGCTCTTTACCCCCGGTGAAAAATTTACCGTTGGCGACATTGAAGTCACATCGTTTTCCATCCCGCACGACGCCGCTGACCCCGTGGCTTTCACGCTGGAAGCCGAGGGCCTGAAAGTTGGCGTGGTCACCGACCTGGGTTATGTTCATGAAGTGGTGAAGCAGCGAGTGAAAGGCTGCCAGTGCCTGATTTTCGAGTCGAATCACGATTTGGACATGCTCAAGGTGGGGCCTTATCCGTGGCACGTTAAACAGCGCGTGATGGGCCGCCAAGGCCACCTCTCCAACATGGCGACGGCCGGATTCCTTACGGAAGACTTTGATGGCTCAGCCCAGGTGCTGGTGCTTGCCCACCTGAGCGAGACCAATAATCACCCGGAAATCGCCCGGCTCACCGCCGAGCAGGCTTTGGCGGAGCGCACTCGCGGCGAGCGCACGGCATTACACGTGGCCAGCCAGACAAAGCCCACACAAATCTTCCAATTTGGGTAGGGCGCTGCGGATGCCGTGACCTTGCTCCGCTGACCTGAGCCTCCCGGTTGTGGTAGGATTCCCTCTGCGATTCGTCGCCTGACAATGGCGTCATTCGCAAATCCAAAATCGGAAATCACAAATTCATGATTCCCCGCTACACGCGCCCGGATATGGGCCGCATCTGGACAGACGAAAACAAGTTTCAGAAATGGCTGGACGTGGAGATTGCCACGGCGGAAGTGGAAGCCGAGGCCGGGCTGATTCCCAAAAGCGCCGCGAAGGCCATCCGCAAGAAGGCGCGGTTTGAAGTGGAGCGCATTCTCGAAATCGAGCGCAAGGTGAAGCACGATGTCATTGCCTTCACCACGAACGTGTCGGAGCACGTGGGCCGCGAGGGCCGCTACCTGCACTATGGTCTGACTTCGAATGACGTGGTTGACACGGCGCAGGCGCTGCAGGTGCGCGAAGCGTCGGCCTTGTTGGCGGCAGGGTTGAACCGCCTGGGCGAAGTTTTGAAGAAGCGCGCGCTGGAGTTTCAGCACACGCCTATGATCGGCCGCACCCACGGTATTCACGCCGAGCCCATCACTTTTGGCTGCAAGCTTGCCATCTGGTATGCGGAAAACCAGCGCAACACGGACAGGCTGGCTTATGCCGCCGAGCAGATGCGCGTCGGCAAGATTTCCGGCGCCGTCGGTACTTATACCCATTTGCCGCCCTCGATTGAGCAGGGAATCTGCGCGCGCCTGGGACTGGAGGCCGCCCCGGTGTCGTCGCAGGTCATCCAGCGTGACCGTCATGCATTTTATCTTTCCACCCTGGCAGTGGCGGCGGCTTCACTGGAAAAGATCGCGCTGGAAGTTCGGGGTTTGCAGCGCACTGAGGTTCGCGAGGTGGAGGAGTATTTTTCGCCGGGACAGAAGGGCTCCTCGGCCATGCCGCACAAGCGCAATCCCATAACCGCCGAGCAGATCTGCGGCTTGGCCCGGGTGGTGCGATCGAATGCGCAGGCGGCCCTGGAAAATGTGGCCCTGTGGCACGAGCGCGACATTTCTCACTCCTCCGTTGAGCGCGTGATTCTTGCCGATTCCACCATCCTGCTTGATTACCTGCTCGCCAAAACCGCCAATCTGGTGGAGAGTATGTTCGTCTATCCCGAGCGCATGCGGGAGAATCTTGACCTTTTGAAGGGGCTGATATTCTCCGGGCAACTCTTACTGGATTTGGTGGAAAAGGGAGTGCTGCGCGAGGACGCCTATCGCTGGGTGCAGCGCAATGCCATGCAAGTATGGGAAACGCGCGAGGATTATCGCACCCTGGTGGAACGCGACGACGACATCCGCCGCCACCTGAAGCCCAGCGAAATCGCCGAGGTTTTCAACGTAGAGCGCTACCTGACGCACGTGGACGAGATTTTCGCCCGGGTATTCGGAAAATAGCGCAAACCTCCGCTCTTGAGGTCCACGGTTCTTCAGTAGCAAACCGATTAATTCAGAATGGGGACGTGCGCGCCCCGCTGGTTTCACCGCCGCGCACGATTCGCTCAATTTGCGCAGCCAAAGCCGCGGACCTCAAAAACGGAGGTCCGCGCTACGCTCGCGTCAAACGATCCGGACGTTTCAGAGACGATTCATCACGCTGGCCAGGTAGCCAGCACCGAAACCGTTGTCGATGTTGACCACGCAGACGTTCGGAGAGCAACTGTTCAGCATCCCCAGCAGCGCGGCAAGGCCGCGGAAGCTGGCGCCATATCCCACGCTGGAGGGCACCGCGATTACGGGCACTCCCACCATGCCGGCCACCACGCTGGGCAGTGCGCCCTCCATGCCCGCCACGCAAATGATGATGTGCGCTTCGCGTAAATGCTGGCTTTCACCCAGCAGTCGATGGATTCCCGCCACGCCCACGTCGTAGAGTGAGTCGGTGCGGTTCCCCATGATGGTTGCCGTCACCAGCGCTTCCTCCGCCACGGGAATGTCCGAGGTGCCCGCGCACACTACCAGGACTTTCCCCTTGCCGCGAATCTTGCGATCACGCCGGATGGAGATGGCTCCCGACAGCGCATGGAATTCCACCTTGGGATCGAGCGGGCGCAGCAGTTCGTAAAGGTCGCGGTCGCCGCGCGTCACCAGGACGTTGTGCTGGTTACGCAGCATCCGGCCCACGATGCCCTTCACATGCTCAGGGTCCTTCCCGCGCGCAAACACCACTTCCGGAAATCCCTGCCGCAAGGACCGGTGATGATCGATTTTGGCGTAACCCAGGTCTTCGTACGGCAGTGTCCGCAGGCGCTCCACGGCATCCTTCACGGAGAGCTTGCCCCCCCGCACTTGCTTTAACATGCTGGTGATTTCTTCCGGACTCAATGTGTTGTCCCCCTAGATGCGTGTGGCGATCCACCGCCCTTGAGAGCGGATCGCTTGTCTCTGTTCAGGTGTCCAGTATACCAGTCCCCACGGGGAATCTCACTTCCTTGCGGTGCCAAAATCAAGGCGCAAGCCATGATTCGCCTTAATGGCAGAAGGGCCAAATCACATAAGACCCAAATTGTCTGCCAAGAAAAGTGGGAAGTTATGAGTTGCACTGTGGAGTTGCTTCCCGCAGCTACCCTGAATAGCGCTTGACACCTACACGACAGTAGGCTACTATATAAGCGTAAGGACGTTTGTCGGTCGCGGTGCGGCGGGCGGGTCCGGTACGACCGCGAGTTATCGGGCTCCATTTGCCGCCTGATCGTCCGGCCCTCGGAGCACGAGAGAAACGGATAATGCCAAGCTCTGCTAGTCTCAACGGCCTTAAATTGCCCCCAGATTTCTTGATGACATTCTGTCGTTGCGCCAAAAACCCTCGGACCTGAGAACATATTGAAAACAAAGGGTTGGGAAACTCGTTTTTCTCTCCAGGACCTGAGAAAATGCTGAAAATAAGCCAGTTATAGGAATCTCTTTACAATTCCGAGCAGCATGACAATCTGCCCCTGAAGAGTCCGCTTCTCAGTGCCGTCTGCCGGCGCTGTTTTGGACAGCCCTGGGGAAAATCCGCCGCGGCGATATCACAGATTGACCGGCTGCCTTCCTTGACTTCCCGTGGACCGGCTACTAACATCCCGTTTAATGGCAAATTCCAAAAGCGTAGGCAAGAAGCGGGTCATTCTGGGTGTCACGGGAGCCAGCGGAGCTCTCTTTGCGCGCCGCACTTTGCAAATACTGGAAGCCGACCCGCGCGTGGAGACAATCCACCTGGTCGTTTCGGGCAGCGGGTTGAAGCTCTTGCGCGATGAGCTGGATTTGGACGTCAAGAAATCCTCTCAAATTGCCCCGTTGCTGGCGATGAAGGCAACGCGCAAGACGGATTACCTGCTGGATTCCGACATCGGCGCATCCATCGCCAGCGGGTCGTACCCGGTGGACGGGATGGTGGTAATTCCCTGCACAACGGGTTGCCTGGCGCAGATTGCCTCGGGAATATCCGACACGCTGATTGAGCGCGCCGCGGACGTTTGCCTGAAACAGGGCCGCAAGCTCATCCTCGCCGTGCGCGACGCACCTTTCAATCGCATCCACCTTGAGAACATGCTGCGGGCGCAACTTGCTGGCGCGGTGATCTTTCCCATCATCCCCACATTTTACGATCGGCCCCGCACGATTGACGACCTTGCGACCCAGTTCTGCTGCCGTGTGCTGGCGCTCCTCGACCTTGAGCAGCAAGGGCAGTATCGCTGGCAGGGCGAAGGGAAGAGAAGGAAGAATTGAGTCATTGTGTGATTCAGCGATCGGGTGATTTAGCGATTTGACGACTGGTAGATTGCATAATCGAACTGTCCCTCGCTCCCCTCACGATGTTAGGGAGGTTCTAATGAAAGCACATCCGTCTTTTCCCCTTCGTTCACTTCTTATCGTAATGTTTTTCCTTCCTGCGCTCACTCTGGGGCAGGACCTCAAACCCCTCATTCTTCCCGTCCCGCAGACTGACGGGGGCAAGCCTTTAATGCAAGCCTTGAAAGACCGGCACTCAACGCGCGAATTTAGTTCCGAGAAACTCCCAGCCCAGGTGCTCGCGAATCTGCTTTGGGCGGCCTTTGGCATCAATCGGGCCGGGACCGGCAAGCGAACGGCGCCTTCCGCAATGAACTGGCAGGAAATTGATGTGTACGTTGCTACTGCCGGGGGACTCTACGTTTATGATGCCAAAGGAAACAAGCTTGACCCTATTCTGGCGGAGGATGTGCGCGGCGCGACGGGCGTGCAGTCATACGTAAGGACCGCTCCCTTGAATTTAGTCTATGTGGCCGACTTCGCGAAGACTGGCGGGGGCTCCTCAGACGACAAAAACCTTTACACTGCTGCCGACGCAGGCTTCATCGCGCAAAACGTTTATCTCTTCTGCGCGTCGGAAGGATTGGCCGTGGTGGTGCGCGGCGGCATCGACAGGACAGCGCTTGCCAAACTGATGAAACTCCGCCCCGAGCAGAAGATCCTGCTGGCGCAATCCGTGGGTTATCCGAAGGGTGAATAGTCAACTGGCCATTGGAAGTTTGTAGGTAGCGGCCAGAAATATTTCTTGAAATATACAGCTTGACCTATCGTGTATGAGACATCTAGAGTATGGCAGCGTTTGGATACTATACCCGGCAATTAGAGGTCGTCCAATGCCAACAAGCAATCAAAAGCCCGCTGATGGACCAGAATTATTCATTGGCCTCGTTGGGGCGGTCGGCACGGACCTGACCCGAGTAGAGCAAACACTGACTAATTCGCTTTTGCAAGTCGATTACTCCTGCCGTACCATCCGCCTGATTGAACTCTTACGAAACACAAAATGGGGCGGCAAGTTGGTTAAACACCCGCTTTTTGACAGATACGTGACCCACATGGACGCTGGCGACTCATTCCGGGAAAAGGTCGGAGGCGACGGGCTTGCGCTTTTTGCCGTTGGGCAAGTTCGGCAGTTCCGAAAAGAACAGCATCTAGAAAAGAACGCTGACAAGCTGATTCCCAACTGCGCATACATATTTAGATCTCTGAAGCATCCTGGAGAAGTCGAGCGATTCCGGAGGTTATACGGTGAGGCGTTCGTACTCGTTTCCGCCTATTCGCCCCGTGAGAGCCGAGTTGATAAGCTCGCTGTTGACATCGCACAATCCTACGATTCAGCACAATCCCGCAGGTTTCGGGAACAGGCCGAACATTTGATAAATCGTGACGAGGAAGAAAGTGGACTTCGTTTTGGCCAAAATGTTAAAGATACATTCCCCGCCGCCGATGTATTTGTAAATGCGAGTGATGCTGACGGACTTCAAAAGTCGGTTGGTCGGTTCGTGGAGATCCTTTTCGGCCATGCCTACCACACTCCTACTCAAGACGAGTATGGGATGTTCCATGCCCAAGCTGCGGCGCTCCGTTCTTCTTCTCTGGCCCGACAGGTTGGAGCCGCCATTTCTACATCCGAAGGTGAAATTGTTGCGCTTGGTTGCAATGAAGTTCCCAAGTCGGGCGGGGGACTTTACTGGCCTGAGGATAAGCCGGACATGCGAGACTTCAAGCTCGGTTATGACACCAGCGACAAGTTGTTCTTTGAGCCGCTGACGCTGGAGGATGTCC
>CAYTMD010000114.1:0-4541 GCA_964438685.1 uncultured Acidobacteriota bacterium | reverse complement strand
TTGAAGCGCATGGCCCTTTCCGAAATTCTTGAAAGGTTTTGTAAACATGGCAGTACTTGGTTTACAAAGGACAAGGCCGAAATGGATAGGGATGAGCGGAGAAGAGAAGCCGCTCTCTTGATGGCCGGCGCGCAGATTATGCGGGCAATAGAGTATGGGCGCTCCGTTCACGCCGAGATGGCCGCCATCCTCGACGCCGCACGAAGAGGTGTGCCAACGAAAGGGTGCACTTTATATACGACCACTTACCCGTGTCATGATTGCGCACGACATATCATTGCGGCGGGAATTGGTAGGGTTGTTTACATTGAGCCATATCCCAAGAGTTTGGCACAGGAGTTTCATCAAGACGCAATTGGCTTTGATACAACGACGCCCCATGATAAAGTACGATTTGCGCCGTACGTGGGGGTTGCTCCCCGTCTATACATGAAGCTCTTTTCCATGGTCACAAGGAAGGATTCGGAGGGTAGCACTGTTGTGTGGGAAAAAAGACTCCGAATTGAGGGGTCCCCCCCGACGTACCTGCACAATGAAAAAGAAGCCAGCGTGATTTTCGGTAGAAAGATGACAGAGAATAATGAATGAATCTGGAGGTGAAGTATGTCGGTAAACGGACCACTAAAGCAGGTCTTTGAAGAAGCAATGCGTGAGGTAACGGAGTGGCCTGCATGGATGAGGAGCCGAGAAATCGAAGGGTCCGCCTCACAAACCTTGCTTTCTACTGCAGAGCAACGCACTCCTAATAGCGGTTATCAAGAACCCCAAGGCGAGGAAAAGAGTTAGGGAAACTCTCAAGTTTGGGTTCGTTTTCCAATGGCACCGGAGCATTCCGGTGCCATTTTTTGTTGGAGTTTCTCCCGGCAACTAATACTCGCGCTTGAACTGGTTGACAGGAATCAGGCATCATGGAGCTTCACCCATGGATCAAACACTGCAAAGCAATCCGCTGCCCTCGAGTCCCAATGGCATGACCCAAGGCCCGGCAGCCAAGCTCCGCACCACGCTCGAAATGATAAAGTTCGAGCACTCGATTTTTGCCCTTCCGTTTGCTCTGGTGGCGGGGATGCTGGCGGTGCGTGGATGGCCGACGTGGCGGGAGGTCTTCTGGCTGATTGTGGCGATGGTGGGAGCGCGCAGCGCCGCGATGACGTTCAACCGCATTGCCGACCGCAATATCGATGCGCTGAATCCACGCACCCGGATGCGCGCCTTGCCTGCGGGGCGCCTTACGCTGCGCTTCGCCGTGGGCTTCACGATATTTTCCTGTGGATTGTTGGGGCTGGCGGCCTGGGAACTCAGCCCGCTTGCCTTCAAGCTCTCGCCCCTGGCAATTGCGGTACTGCTGCTCTATTCCTACACGAAGCGCTTTACCATGTTTTCACATCTCGTGCTGGGGATTGCCGACGGACTCGCCCCCATCGCTGCCTGGATTGCCTTGCGCAATAGCGTTAGTTTGAGTGTGCTGCTGCTGGGTGCTGCGGTGGCCTTCTGGGTGGGCGGCTTCGATTTGATCTATGCCTGCCAGGACCTTGATTTTGACCGTCGGGTGGGCATTCATTCCATTCCCCAGCGCTTCGGCGTTGCTGCTGCGCTTTATGGCTCGATTGCGTGCCATCTTGCCATGGTGGCGCTGCTCGTCGCGGTGGTGAGATTGGAACACCTGGGCTGGGTCGCCGCGGGGGGCGTGGCGTTGATGGCGGCGTTACTCGCCTACGAGCATTGGATCGTCAGGCCCTCGGATCTGTCCCGCCTCAATGCGGCCTTCTTCAATGTGAACGGTTACATCAGCCTGCTCTTCTTCGCGACCTGGGGAGCGGATCTATTGATCCACTGAATCATCGGGTCAATTAAAGGCTGTCCGTGGTCACTTGTCCGTTGTCAGTGGCCTCAACATTTCGATTTCCGCCAGTCCCTTGCAACGGACTACTGACCACGGACAAAGGACAGCTCTTCGTTGATGCGATTGTTCTATTGTTCGCGCGTGGGGACAAGCATTTCGCGGAAGACGAGGGAATCGAAAATGGCCAGCACGTGTTTGCGGTAGCTCAGCATCCGGTCCGCCATTCCGAGATACATGGGATCGCGCTGGGCCAGACGCTGCCAGCCCTCCAGGACGTGCGGAGGGACGTCGATATCCTCGCGCAGCTTTTGCAGCGGGTGCCCGCGCAGGAAGAGGCCATAGAAGAATGCCGCTTCGTGTTGCGGTTCCGGGAATTGGGGATTCGCAGTTGCCATAAGTTCAACGACCAAACAACAATTCTACCCAGAATGATTTCTGGTGCGCCAGTGAAATTCTTTCGTTGTGCCCTGACCGGAAACACAATCATAAACCCCTTGTCAAGTCCCCCCGTCAATGTTCATGCGGGTTTGGCGGGCACTCCCCAGCAATCTAAGTGCCATGTTCGACGCGACGGTGGATTACTCTTCCTGGCTAATTGCAAAACTTGGCCGACCCCGGTAATATCAGAGTTTGCCTATGCTTCCGGAAAACCTTCATATCGATGACGGCGCGCTGCGGCCGATTGCGGAAAAAGTCCTGGCGGGCGAACGCCTGAGCTTCCAGGACGGCGTGGCGGCTTATCAAACCCCCGATTTGCTTGCCCTTGGCTACCTGGCGCATCACGTCCGGGTGAAGATGCACGGGATGCGCACTTACTTCAATGTCAACCGGCATATCAATCCGACCAACGTGTGCGTGGCGAGCTGCAAGCTGTGCGCTTTCGGCCGCAAGCCCGGCGCTCCGGGGGCTTATACCATGGCCTTGGACGAAGCTTTCCGCGTCGCCGGGGAGAACTGGTCGGAAGCCGTCACGGAATTCCATATCGTCGGAGGACTGCATCCGGATCTGTCGTTTGACTACTACCTCGATCTGGTGCGCGGCCTGAAGCAGCGTTTCCCGAGCGTGCATGTGAAGGGATTTACGGCGGTCGAGATTGGCTATTTTTCGCATGTCACACGCCTATCGCTGGGGGAAGTGCTGCAACGCCTGAAAGACGCGGGGGTCGACTCGCTACCCGGCGGGGGTGCGGAAATTTTTGCGCCGGCGGTGCGCCGCGTTATTTGCGACCACAAGATTGGCGCCCACATGTGGCTAAAGGTTCACCGCCTGGCACACGAGATGGGCATGCACTCAAACGCCACGATGCTTTACGGGCACATCGAATCGCCTGAGGACCGTGTTGACCACCTGCTGCAACTGCGCAAATTGCAGGATGAGACGCACGGCTTCCAGACGTATATTCCCCTTGCCTTTCATCCCGCCAACACCGAACTGGGCAAATTGGTGGCGCACGATGAGACGAGCGGCTTTATGGATCTGAAGAACGTCGCCGTGGCGCGCCTGCTGCTCGACAACTTCCCGCATATCAAGGCCTATTGGATCATGATGACCCCGCGCGTGGCACAGGTGGCGCTGCGCTTCGGAGCCGATGATCTGGATGGAACGGTGGTGGAAGAGAAGATCTATCACGATGCCGGCGCCACGACTCCCCAAGCCATGACCCGCGCTGAACTTACCCGCCTGATTCGCGAGGCCGGCTGCGAACCTTTCGAACGCGACACGCTTTACCGCCCCGTTATCCGCACGGAAACCAGCGTCACGGTGCAAGTGTAGGACCCCGTCCGATCCATCGAGTGTCCTTCAGGCAGCGCGTTCAGCGCTCGCCGGGTGTTACCGCACGGCTAATGGGGTGGCTGACGACGGTTTGGTTGTGGCCCACGAAGTCGCGAAAGATGGCTCGGAGTTTGGGGTTCTCCTGCACTTGCATATTGGAAAGGCCCCCCGTGACAGGATCGTTTTTGAAAGTGGTATTCCACCAGGAGAAGCCCATGACTTTCGGCCAGCGCCCGCCCAGAATGTCGGAAAGGGCATCCTTGGTCCATGTCGCCTGGTTGGTATCCTCGATAGTCCCAAATTCACAAACGATGAACGGCTTATTCGCCAGCTTCTGCATGCGTCCGTACACCCAATCCATTTGATAGCGGAATGAAATCGGCTTGGGATCGCTGGGCAATTGCCTGCCGTACACGCTGGCGCCAACCCAGTCGATCCACTCATCGCCGGGGTAATAGTTCTCAAACTTGTTCCAATCCTCCACCGGCTCATCCCAAGGGTCCACATGAAAGACCCAGCGCACATTGAAGGCGCCTTCTTCGCGCGAGATGCGGATGATGTGCCGATAAGCCTCGCGGAATCGGGCCACCGAGTCGGCGTAGGTGCCGCCTTCCTTGTTGTACAAGCCATTCCACGGGAACCACCAGCCGTTCACTTCCACGCCATATTCGGCAATCACCGGCGAGCCGAATTTTCGGGCATCCCGCATCCATTCCCGCAGGGGCAAATCGAACTTGCCGTCAATAATGTTTTTTAGGGAATAGACCGGGTCGGGCCGTGGAATGGTCGGCTTACTGAGAAGCATCAGCCGGATGTAGGGAACGCTTCCATTGGCACGAATCCAACTGGCAGTCTGGCAGGGAAAATGTGGATCCTCATACCAGTTGTTCCAAAAGTAGACCCATGCCAGAGACTTACCCACGGC
>CAYTMD010000113.1:0-14732 GCA_964438685.1 uncultured Acidobacteriota bacterium | reverse complement strand
CTTCCAGATCGATGGCCAGAATCTGATAGCCCCCGCCTGGAAACACGACCACCGCAGCGCCCGTATTCTTCTCCGTTGGCGCATAGACCGTCATCGTCGGCCGCGAGACATGGCCCACATAAACCCATGGCCTGCCGGCAACCAGGGACTCCTTCCCCGTTGTCGTCACAACCTCCGGCCCCACAACAGGCTGCGCATCAGGCGCCGCCCCGGGCCATATTGGCACCTGTATATGTCCCGGCGATGGCTGCCAGGCAGGCGTCTGCGCGCTCAAACCGCCAACCGAAAACGCAATACAGAGAGCAAAGAGCAAAGGCTTCATCACAATCCTCGCAGAGGCAGAAGAGAGCAAGACGAGATCTCGTCCAAAAATCCATAGAAACAAGAGAATCGCATATCCGAATGTCTCGCCCGAGCCGGGGGGAATTGACACGTTCCCAGCCATCAAATTCCAGAAATCGACGCGGGTTTATTCATGTCGGAGGGCGACGATGGGGTCAAGCCGGGCGGCCTTCATGGCGGGCCACATTCCGAAGAACAAACCAATGCTGACGGAAGAAACGAATCCCGTAACGATCGCCCAGAGGGGAACGGACGTCGTCAGGCTGGGGAATACAAATCTGACCAGGGAGCTGAGCATGGCGCCGGCGAGGATGCCGAGCAATCCCCCGGTGCCGGTGAGCGTCATGGCCTCCAGCAGGAATTGCCAGGTGATATCGCTGCGCCGCGCGCCAATGGCCTTACGGACGCCAATCTCGCGGGTACGCTCGGTGACCGACACCAGCATGATGTTCATGACGCCAATGCCGCCCACCATGAGGCCGATGGAAGAGATCACCATGGTCACAAGCACCACGGTTCCCATGATATCTCGGAAGTTGGTTATGAATGTCTGCGCGGTGGCAATGCCAAAACTGTTAGGCTCGGAAGGCTTGTCGTTGCGCAACCGGCGGAGCACGGCGGTGGCTTCATCCTTGGCCTGGTCTACTTTGCCGGGAAACGCCAGGGCGGTAACGAAGGTCTCTTTGGCTTTGGGATATAGCGACTTGAAGGTGAAGTAGGGGATGAATACGACGCGGTCATTGCCATTGTCACCCAGAAAAGACTTGCGCTTGGTGAGCGTCCCAACGACCTCAAAGGTATGCCCGTCCACCTGGAGCTCCCTGCCAATCGGGTCCTCCCCCACGAACAGCCGTTCCACCACATCGGCTCCAATTACGGCCACGTTGGTCCGATGAAGGTCATCCATATTGGTATAAAGGCGGCCGTCCTGGACGTCCGCGTTGATGTTCTGAAAGTCGTCCGCGGTGGCCCCGACGAAGTTGGTGTCAACCATCTCCTGGCCTTTATACTTGGCAGTCACGGCAGGTCCCCGGTTAAAGAGTTCCACTCCCACCGCCTCCACGGAAGGGCACAACTCCTGCAGCCCCATGGCCTGCTCATATGTCAGGGGTTTGCGCAGGCGTTCTGCCCTTGTCAGTGGGCCCACCTTGCCCGGGTCAAATTTATAGATGAAGAGCGAGCGCGTTCCAAAGCCCTCGGCCACGTCTACCAGTTGCTGGTCGAGGCCCTTGAAAATGGAGGCCACGCTGATAACCGTGGCGGTGCCGATCAGGACGCCCAAAAGAGTCAGGAAGGCGCGGAACTTGTGAGTTCGCAGCGTGTCCAGTGCCAGCAGGAGGTTTTCCCGAATGTCGTGGCGCCGGTTGGTTGCCATGCTCAATTCTCCGTATGCAGAGCTTCGATGGGATCGAGTTTGGCGGCCTGATTTGCCGGGTAGATGCCAAAGAAGAGCCCCACCGCGCTGGAGAGGGTCAGGCCCACCAGAACGGCGCTCAAGGGCACCGTAGACGTCCAGAAATGGTCCACGATCTCACTTACGACGAGGGCCAGCAGGACTCCGATCCCGCCGCCCGCGCAGGCCATCACCACGGATTCAATTACAAACTGCATCATGATGTCGCGCCGCCGCGCTCCCAGAGACTTGCGGATGCCAATTTCATGGGTGCGCTCGGTGACGCTGGCCAGCATGATATTCATGATCACGATGCCGCCCACCACCATGAACACGGCCACAATTCCAATGGTTAACGCAAAGATGCTGCCCATGAGCCGATCCCAGAGCTCCATGATGGTCTGGGAGGCATTGATGCCGAAGGTGTCGGCCTCCCGGTAAGGGACATGGCGGCGGGCCCGCAACAAGGCGCGCGCTTCATCTTCCAGCGCCAGCATCTGCTGGGCGTCGAAGGCCTGGATATTGACCTGCAGGGAAAGCCGCGGCGCAAAATACTTACGGTAGGTGGTAAGCGGCATCTGGACGAAGTTGTCCTGACTCTCCCCAAAGGTGCTGCCGATTTTTTCCGCCACGCCTACCACCCGAAAGGGAAGGCCGTTCACCAGAATTACTTTACCGATGGGTTCAACGCTGAGGAAAAACTCATCCACGATATCGTGCCCAATGAAACAGACCATGGCCTCGTGCTGGTAATCGGAGTCGGTGATATAGCGGCCGCTTTCGACCTTTTGATTACCAATGTCGATCATCGAGGGGGTGTTTCCGGAAACTTCCGCATTGTAGAGCACGTGGCCCTGGTAGCGCGTGGAATTGTCGTCACTCCACATGGAAGCTGTGGCGCCGATGTTCTTGTATCCGCTCAGGTTTTCCTTCAGGAATTCAAACTCCTCGACACGGATGGGTTTGTTTCGCCGCCGGGCCTTTAACCAGGCTTCGTATCCCTGCGCCCACTTGTATTGCGAAACAATAAAGACATTGGCCCCCAGGTTGGCAATATGGTCGGCGATATAGAGATTCATGCCGTTGATGACCGACATGACAACGATCAGCGTGGCGGTGGCTATCACTACGCCCAAAAGCGTCAGGAAGGAACGCAGCTTGTGGGTACGCAACGCTTCCAGGGCAATCCAGAAGGCTTCGCGGGTGGTGACCCAGGCTCCGGAGCCGGTCTTGGAACGGACGCTGAGCGCGTGCGGGAGTGAAGCGGTTTGGCCAAGGGATGACATAAGATTAGTGACCAGCGACAAATAAAGAATAGTGACAAGTGACGAGTGACAAGTGACGAGCCAGCTTCAGTCATCGCTAACCTTAGGGCATTGGCGCCATCTGAAGCCGGGTCGCGACGATTCCCGGCATATACCATCAACGAAATACGAAAAACGAAAGTGCTTTTACTCTCTCCCCCGGAGGGGCGAGGGATGTAAATCTAAATTACCTTTCGACTTGCTTGCACCCAACTGCCCACGCGCCACTGATTTTTCGATTTTGCTTGTCACTCGTCACTTGTCACTCTTCACTGTTTTCCACCCACGTCACTCGACGGTGATCCTTTCGTCCCGCTCGATGCGGCCGTCGCGAACGTGGATAATGCGATGAGCATGAGCTGCAATGTCGTGTTCGTGGGTCACCAGCACCAGGGTATTGCCGGCTTGGTGAAGCCGCTCGAACAGGCCCATGATTTCCTCGCCGGTCGCGGTATCAAGGTTTCCGGTGGGCTCGTCAGCCAGAATGATGGAGGGATTGTTGACCAGCGCCCGCGCCACTGCCACGCGCTGCCGTTGTCCGCCGGAAAGCTCATTGGGCTTGTGGTGCATGCGGTCGGCCAAATCCACTTTGCGCAGCGCATCCGCGGCCTTCTCCAAACGATCCTTCTGCGGCATTCCGCTATAAATGAGGGGCAGTTCCACGTTGTGCAACGCGCTGGCGCGCGACAACAGGTTGAAGGTCTGGAAGACGAACCCGATTTCCTTGTTGCGAATATAGGCCAGTTGGTCGTCAGAAAGTTCGCTGACCAGGTGCGTGTTCAGCCAGTAGGCCCCGCGCGAGGGAGTATCCAGGCAGCCGATCAGGTTCATCAGCGTGGACTTGCCGGAGCCCGACGGTCCCATGATGGCCACATACTCTCCGCGGTTAATTGCGAACGAAACGCCGCTGAGGGCATGAACCTGGATGGCCTCACCCATGTCATAGGTCTTCCACAGATTCTCAGCCTTGATGACAACGCCGTCGTCAGGGGCCTGCATTTCCCCCGCGGAAGCTGAAGCCATTTGGGTCGCCATGATAGTTTGCCCGTCCCTTTCCTCTAACATCCGGACTCCCGTTCCACTCGTTCGGCCGGTGGCAGTCTCGCCGGTTGTGCTGCCGCGGGCGAAGCGCTGGCGGGTCGCCCGGTCACGCGGCTGATCAAGCTCCCGCCACAGCCGGCGTCTTGGCACTGTTATCGACCTTTATTTTGGTTCCGTTCTTAAGCGTACGCAGGACGCTAAAGCTGCCGGTAACGATCTCGTCGCCGGTTTGTACGCCTTTGATAATCTCTATGTCGGTGGAGCCCATAATCCCACTTTCGATGGGAACAAAAACGGCGCGGCCCGCCTTCACTTCGAAGATCCCCTGCACTTCTTCCTTGCCCTTTTCTATTTCCTTGGCAGTGAGCGGCTTGCTGGGCGTCGCCGGGCTCTTGGCATCCTTGTCCTTGTCTTTGGACGCCTCAAGTTCGCGGCGCATGCGGACGGTCACAGCTTGAATCGGCACCGTGACCGCGTCCTGCCGGGTTGCCGTGGTGATCTTTGCTGTGGCGGAAAGCCCCGGCCGGAGGCTGGCCGGCGGATCATCGATGACCACAACCACCTTGAAATCTTTGGCCTCATCAGCGCTTGTCGCCGTGGCTCCGCTGGTGGTGCCGCTGGTGCGTCCCACGGCGCTCTCGCCGATTTGCGTCACATGGCCTTTGAAGGTCTTGTTGGTGTAAGCATCAATCAGTACTTCCGCGGTTTGTTCCAACTTTACGTTGGGAATGTCGGTCTCATCCACTTTCACTTCCACCGTCATGATCGAGAGGTTGGAAACCTGATAAAGCAGGCTTCCGACCGCATTTTGAATGCCGGGAACAACGTTCTCACCCACATGGACGGGCAGCGAAGTCACGATTCCATCAAGCGGAGAGGCGTAAATCGTCTGGTCGAGTTGATTTTTGAGACCGAGAAGCTGTGCCCGGCTCTGGCTGACGCGCGCCCGGGATGAGTCGCGCGTGGACTTGGCTTGCTGGAACTGCGCTTTGGCCTGACCCACCTGCGCTTCGGAAGAATCCTTACCCGTCTGGGCAACCCGGAAATCACTAAGGCGCTGGTCGAAGTCCTGCTGGGACATCAACTGGTCCTTGAAGAGTTGCTGGCCGCGTTTGAAGTTCTCACTCGCCTGGTTAAGCTTGGCGGTTGCTTGCGCCAGATTGGCCTGGGCGGTTTCGAGCGCGGCACTGGCCGAGTTCACACTGGCGTCCTGTGCTGCCAGATCGGCTTGGGAGGTCGTAACGGCAGCTTCCTGGGCCTGCACGCTGGCAGATTGCTGCACGTCCTCCGTGCGCATCAGCAGTTGGCCCTTGGTAACGTGGTCGCCTTCCTTCACAAGAATTTGGGTGATCTTTCCGTAGGAATTGGCATTGACGTTGGCCTGATTCTGCTCCACGGGCTTGATTTCACCGTTGGCGGTGACGATTTGGGACAAGTCCTGGCGCTGGACTTTGCCGGTTTGGACGGATACCACGCCCCGCTTGCTCCAAACCACCCCTCCAACCACCAAGCCGATGAAGACTACGGCAGCTACGATGGCCAAGGTGACTTTCTTCCATGTCTTCATCCCCGTTCCATTCCTCTGCCGTTTGGGCGCCGCCGCCGTTGCATCCCCCCAGGTGGGACCATCGGTTTTACCCAGTTCCAACTCTTTAATTTCTGCCATGGAGGGCTCCTCTACTCCTCGCGTTGCGCAAACGCAGAGACTCTTTTTCAACGGAAGGCTTTTGCAATATGCACTCAGACGGGACCACCATTCGGTTCAGGCGTGCGCTTACTTACCGGCACCCGTCTATGTATACGCTGTTAGAACTTCGAAAGTTTCGTCAAAAGTTCTACCGTTTATCAATGCGGTATACAGCGAGGTCAGCCCAGGGTTCGGGGATTTGTTGAACCCCGACTTGGCGAGCGAGGCCAAGTTAGGGTTTGGAAACCTAGCCTTCCTCCTGGATTGAGGCTTGATTCCCATTTTAGGTCGAGTCGGCATTTTACCGCCTTCCGGCATTGCGAAAAACAACAATTTCATACCTAGTACATATTTCCCGGTCCTGGCGGTGGAGCAGCACGGACTTATTTTCGGTCGCCAGGCCTGATTTCGGGCAAGTTGACCCAAAACTGCGAGCGCCTTCACCACCCACGTTAGATGCTTTATATATAAGGACGAAGGGGACATTAATCGGTTATCATGCACTAATCATGGATTGTCAATGTTTGGGAACCTCTAAGGAAACAGGCCACCATTGCGGCTTGACATGCATCAAATGAGCACTGCCGGGTTTGGGAGAGTTTTGCCCTTTGAAACCTGGTGCGGCTTTTTTCAGTCGAGTCTAGAGACCCCACTGAGTTTCTCGTCGTGTTGGGCATGGAGCCACAGGATGGGGTCGGGGATCGGAGCTTGACTTTCCAACCTTGGAAAAATAAAATCGGGTGGGTGTGGGTATGGAGTCGAATGGGGGGTTAGTGTCAAAACGAGGCGCTTACTTTAAGAGGCATTGGTTGATGAGCCGTTGGGTGCTGGGAATTGTGTCCGCGCTCACTCTCATTATTGGCGTGTCAATCCTTTGTGCTTCCCCTAAGGGTGACCAGGACAAAGACCAGGATAACCCCAAGCCCAAAGTGAGCAAAGAGGAGAAGCGCCGGCAAAAGGCTCTCCGGAACGAGATGGAGACGCCGTATAAGAAGTGGCTTAGCGAAGAAGTGCCCTACATCATCACTGACCAGGAGCGCGCTGCATTTAAGAAGCTTGCCACCGATGATGAACGCGAGTCGTTTATTGAAACTTTCTGGGAGCGCCGCAATCCTAATCCCACCAGCCCTGAAAACGAATTTAAAGAGGAATATTACCGCCGCATTGCTTACGCCAATGAGCACTACGCCTCAGGTATTCCTGGCTGGAAGACGGATCGGGGCCGGATATACATCATGTATGGACCGGCCGACGAAGTTGATTCCCACCCGAGCGGCGGGTCGTACGAGCGCCCGGATTCAGAAGGCGGCGGCGAGACTTCCACCTATCCTTTTGAGCAGTGGCGGTATCGTTACATCGACGGCATCGGCACCAACATCATCCTGGAATTTGTCGATACCACCATGACCGGTGAGTACCATCTCACGATGGATCCTGGTGAAAAAGATGCGCTGCTGCATGTTCCCGGCGCCGGACTGACCATGGCAGAACAGATGGGGATGACCGGGTCGCAATCAAAAATGGATCGCTTTAACCGCACGGACGGAATGACGACAGGGCAGAGTATGGGCGGCCAAACTGAGAGTCAGAATGAGTTTACCCGCCTGGACCAATTCTCCAAGATATTCCGGCCCCCCGAAGTGAAATTCAAGGATTTGAAAGCTGTCGTCACCTCGCGGATATCCGCCAATCTTCTGCCGTTTGATGCGCGCACCGACTTCATCCGTGTGACGGACCAAACCGTCCTCACGCCAATCACGGTGCAGGTTTCCAACAGTGATTTGCAATTTCAGAACAAAGATGGCGTGATGCACGGGGTCCTGGACATTTTCATGGAGATCTCGAGCCTGGGCGGCCACATCGTCAACACCTTTGAGAGGACCGTGGTTCTGGATGTGCCCGAACACGAATTCCAATTGTTCCAGAACCACAAGTCGCTTTATCAGGAAGCCATACCGCTTAAGCCCGGACGCTACAAGCTGAGCCTGGTCCTGAAAGATGATTCGAACGGCCACATGGGCTCGGAGGAGCTGGGCATTGTGGTGCCGACTTTTGGTGAGGAACTGCTTACCAACAGCTCGCTCATCCTTGCTGACCAGATTCAGCCGCTCCCTACCAGCCAAGTGGGTTCCGGCCCATTTGTAATTGGTGGAACCAAAGTCCGCCCGAGCGTTAACAACCAATTCACGAGGGACCAAAGACTCGGGATTTACATGCAGGTTTATAACCTCGGCATCGACGACAAGACCCATAAGCCTTCTTTAGATGTGCGCTATGAAGTGGAGAGGGATGGCAAGGCTCTGGTCGACCAGCCGGAGGACCCCCTAAACTTGAAGAAGGCCTCGCAGCAATTCACGGTGGTCAAGTCGATGCCCCTCAAAGGGCTCACCCCGGGAAAATATACCGTGCAGATCAAGGTCACTGACAACATCAAGAAACAAACTGTTAGCCCTACGGCCACTTTTGAGGTACGCTAGACCCAACTTTCGCGCCAGGCAATGGTCGAGCACGTTTTATATCGAGAAAGTACGGCGGTATCCATGATGACTTCAGGTTCGGCATACCGGCTAAAGGTTCTACTCTTGGTGAGCGGGCTGCTACTTCCCTGTCTCAAACCTTCGGTGAGCGTTGCGGCAGGGTACGGAAGCCTGGCGGGAGTTGTTTCCGATAATAAAGGCGTTCCCTTGATGGGGGCGACGGTGATGATCCTTGGACCCACCGCTTTCGTCACGGAGGCATCCAGCCAGACCGAGCGCATGGTTACTGACGCGCATGGCCGGTTTACAGTTGCCCACCTGATTCCCGGGTGGTATTCCCTGAAAGTCAGTTCGGCAACGCGCCTTCCGGCGATGCGCAACGGCGTTCACGTGGAAGCCGGTGAAACCGTGGTTGCCACTTTTGTCCTGACCGATACCTTCGCGCCAATTCGCTTTCAAGTTCCCAATGATACCGTCTCAACCTGGGGCGATGATTGGAAATGGGTATTGAGGACCTCCTCCACCACGCGGCCCATCTTGCGTTTCCGCCAACAGCCGCCCGTGGGGCAAGTTGCCGCCAATAAGGATGAGAAACCTGCGCTGCCGCGTAGCGAACGATTAGCGGGCATACTGCCGGGATCAACGCCCCGCGACCCTCTGGCCGAGGACTTCGGCATGGCCAGCATGTTTGCATACCTCCGATCGCTCTCCCCGGATGCTGATGTGCTCGTAGCAGGATCATTCGCACCCACAGACGCCGAGGCTGGCACCGTGGGCACGATTCTGCGCCGCAACCAACTCAAGGGTGAGCCGCAGCAGGTCGGCCTGATCTTCCACCAGTTTAGCCTTGCTCCCGGAGCATCCATACCCTCTGGCTATGCACCAAATGGCTTTGGACAGGCGAAGGGCATGGTAGGCACATTCTCGGAGACTCGCCTCCTTTCGCCACGCGTCACCGTGACCGCGGGGATGGACATCAATTATCTCAACGCGATTGACAGCGTATTGACTGTGCAACCCCACGTTAACCTGGAGTATCAGGCAACTCCACAAACGGTGGTTTCCGCCCGGTATGGTTCAGCCCGCGCCGATGGGTCAACCTCCATGATGGAGCGCATCGGCTTGCTGAATGCCTTCCCGCAGATCATGCAGCGTGATGGACATCTTGATATGGAACAACTGGGTCACGCCGAGGTGGCGGTTAATCATCGCATCGGCAAGTCGGCACGGGTGCAGGCGGCAGCCTATCACGACAGTTTGCATAACGCCGCAGTTTGGGGATTGGGCCACGCCGACTACAGTGAGGCTTTTGCAGGAAATGCCCTCCCGAGTCCCGTGGGCAACGGAATTGTGATCAATGGTGGCAATTACCAGTCGGCGGGTTTCCGCGCTGTTTTTGCCAAAACCTTCGGTTCGCATGTTGAAGCCGTGGCGGCTTATTCTTCCGGCAACGCCCTGTCGGCCTACGGCTACTCCGTTTCCTTGGATGGTCAGACCCATTATTCGCTGCAGCCCCGGCAGACCAATGCGCTGATTGGGAAATTCACCACAGATCTTCCCGGTACTCATACGCGCATCTCCACTTCGTATGAATGGGTTCCCAATGATCGCGTGACCATGGTCGACCCCGCCGGGCAGGCCAATCTTCAAGTCCAACCTTATTTGGGCGTCCACATCCGCCAACCCCTTCCTACTCCCAGTGGCTTCCCCCTCCATATTGACGCCGTGGCGGACTTCCAAAACCTATTGTCGCAGGGTTATGTTCCCGCCGGCCAAAATGGTCAAAAACCCATCGTATTGAGTTCGGGTTACCACTATATCCGTGGCGGGTTTTCCGTCCAGTTTTAAGAAACCAAAACACTCTTGATAGCCAAGGCAAGCTATAATGCCTGTTTTCTCCTGACGAGGCGCAGGGGAAGGCACTAGTCAGGTAATAATCCCTACCGAAAATGGAACTTCTATTCCAGATATTGTATAGGCCTTCCGTCTTTTGGAGCTTCCGATGTAACAATAAGAAATCAATATACTTAAATATTGGGCTTGGATCGACTGCTGGAAGCCAACGTGCTACAATCCTTAAGGAATAAGTGTTTTATGTCTCCGAACGGACCTCACAATGAATAGGACCCCAGCTTTTAGATTGACCACGCTCTCGCTCGCCCTTCTGAGCCTGGTACTTGTGGGGTTCGGATTTCTTAACTACCAACAGCGTGGTCTGTTCCAAAACCCCGACGATGGTGTTTCCTGGATTGACACCCCCCAGGGGGTAACAGCTTGGATTGTTGCGCGTGGCGGGCCCGCGGATCGTGCCGGAATCCACGAAGGCGACCAGCTTAAGGCGATCAATGGACAGGCCATTATGACCGAGGCGGAGGCCGTCCAGCAGATTTATCGCCTTGGCGTATGGTCGCTTGCTGCCTACAGCTTGTCTCGGAACGGCGAACCCTTTGAGACCAGCCTTGTCCTCGACGCGCAGGCCAATGCGGGGTCCGTCCGGCACTACCTGGCGTTGGTGGGCTTACTATATCTCCTGATTGGCACCTTCATCCTTTTCCGGCGCTGGACAGCGCGCAAATCCGGCCATTTCTACGTTTTTTGCCTGGCTTCCTTTGTTCTCTACACCTTTGCTTACACCGGCAAGCTGAATCTGTTTGACTGGACAATTTATTGGCTGAACGTTGCCGCGTGGGTCCTGCAGCCCGCCCTCTTTCTGCATTACTGTTTGACGTTTCCTGAGCCACTTCCCCCGTTACGCGAACGCCGATACTTGACGCCCCTTATCTATTTGCCTGGAGTCGCGCTGGGAGCATTTCATGCGTTGGTGGCAACTGATGTTCTCGTCCTCCCTGTCTCACTTTTGCAGGCGCGCTGGCTGCTCGACCGAATCGAGTTGTTTTATTTGGGTGCCTACTTCCTGGCCGGCGCTTTAGCGCTGCAATACGCCTATTCTCGTGCAAGCACTGCCGTATTGAAACATCAACTTAAGTGGGTCACCTTGGGAACCTGGGTGGCGATTGTGCCCTTTGCCGCCCTTTACGCCTTACCGTATTTCCTTGGATTTGTCCCCAACACATGGATGAACGCTTCCGCCCTCTCACTGGTGTTCCTGCCGGTCACTTTTGGCTATGCCATTGTGCGTTACCGGTTGATGGATGTGGATATCATCTTTCGGCGCGGCCTTTCCTACACCCTGGCAACGGCCGGTATAGTGGGCGTGTATTTCGGCCTTATCGCTTTGTCCGCGGATTTCTTCCGCGCCACAGTTCCCCGCAGCGCCTGGGTGGTGGCGATTGTGCTTACCGCCATCCTGTTTCAACCCGTGGTAAATTACATCCAGCAGTGGGTGGACCGCCTCTTCAACCCCGAGCGATATGATTACCGCCGCACTCTGCTGGAGTTCGCGCGTGAGCTCACTTCCGAATTGCACGTTGACAGCCTGCTCCAGCAGATTTGTGATCGTCTATCGGACACTCTGAGCGTGGACCGTCTCGCGGTCTTCCTGGCCGCAGAACCGGAGGGCTTCCGCCTGGTGCGCTCGCGTGGCATGAATTACACAGGCAAGCTCGACACCAGTTTCCTCGATCCGGACCAACCGTCGCTGGCGAAAGGCTATCTTTTCTTCTTTGACAACATCAGGCGGGCCTACGGCTTTTCTCCCTCCGCGCAAAAATCCATCGAACAACTCAGGCTGCATTATTACCTGCCCTTTAAGGTCAAAGAACGCACGCTTGGTTACCTGGGTTTGGGCAAGACTCGCGATGGCGATTATCTTTCCAGTGAAGATATCGACCTCCTGCAAACGATTTCCGGCTATGTCTCGATCGCCCTGGAGAACGCCCGCCTGTATGAATCGCTGGAACTACGGGCCCACGATTTCCAGGCCTTGCGCGATTTCAGTCAGAACATTATTGAATCCATCACCGCCGGCGTTCTGGCCTGCAACTTGGAAGGGACCGTGGACGCGTGGAATTCCGCCATGGAGCGGCTATATGGGATTAGCCGGTCCGAAGCGCTGGGCAGAACTCTGGAAGCCATCTTCCCGCCGGATCTCCGGGCTGAGCTGGCGCGCGATTCCGATCCCCATCACACGCTTAATTTGTACAAATTTCGCCTGCGCAATGCTGAGGACCGCAGCTTGATTGTGAACCTCTCGGCAGTGCCGCTGATCGGAAAAGAGGACCAGGTAATTGGGCGCTTGTTGATCTTTACCGACCTGACTGAACGTGTGAACCTGGAAGATCAGTTGATGCAGGCAGAAAAGCTCTCTTCCATTGGATTGCTGGCGGCGGGCGTCGCGCACGAAGTGAATACGCCGCTCGCGGTTATCACTTCCAACGCCCAGATGCTGTTGCGGCAGATGGATCCGGATGACCCACGCACGCGTACCCTGGAAAAAGTCATCGCCCAGGCATTTCGAGCTTCCGAGATTGCCAATAGCCTTCTAAAGTTTTCGCGAATCGACAGCAGTGAGTACTCCGACCTGGACGTAAACCGAGTGATCAGCGAAAGCCTCTCCCTGGTTGAACCCATGTTGAAGGCCGCCAAGGTTACAGTTAATTCCCAGCTCAAAACCGCGCTGCCGGCCGTATATGGAAATGCCGGGAAGCTCCAGCAGGTTTTTATGAACCTGATCATGAATGCGCGGGATGCCATGCCCCGCGGTGGAGAACTTACCATTGCCACGGAGTCTGAGAACTCCACCGTGCATGTGGAAGTCTCTGACAACGGCGTCGGGATCCCTGCCGATCAACTCAACAAGATTTTCGATCCCTTTTTTACCACCAAGGCTACCAGCAAAGGCACCGGCTTGGGCCTCGCGGTAACCTACGGCATTATCCGTGAGCACTCCGGATCGATCCAGGTGGACAGCGTGGTGGGCCGTGGAACGACCTTCCGGCTGGAATTCCCCGCAGTAAGGAAACCCGTGAATGTCAGTTAAAGGCACAATTCTAGTCATTGACGACGAAGCAGAAATTCGCGAAAGCCTCGAGCAACTCTTGAAACTCGAGGGATATCAGGCAGACTCCGCCGCGACCGGCGAAGAAGGTCTGAAGCGTATTGAAAATGGCGTCTTCGATCTCGTGTTGCTCGACATCAATCTGCCTGACCGCAATGGCCTTGACTTGCTCCAGCAGATTAAGCGTGAAAGCCCTGAAATGGGCGTCATCATGATCACGGCATACGCATCCACGCAGATGGCCTTTCAAGCTTCCAAGCAAGGCGCGGACAGTTACGTCACCAAGCCGTGGGATAATGACAAGCTACTGCTCGAGATTCGCAACGCCCTCGACAAGTCCCGCCTCCAGCTTGAGAACATTCAGCTCCGCCGCGCCCTGAAGCGCTATGACTTGCCCAATGTCGTGGGCAAGAGCGAGAAGATGCAGAAGGTGATGGACCTCATTACCCAGGTCGCCGCGAGCCGTGCCACGGTATTGATTACCGGCGAAAGCGGTACAGGCAAGGAATTAATCGCCAAGACGATCCATGCCACCAGCCCCCGCGCGGACCGGCCTTTTGTTCCCGTCAACACCGGTTCAATGCCTGTCGATTTGCTCGAAAGCACGTTGTTCGGGCACGTTAAGGGGGCATTTACTTCCGCCATCGCCACCAAGCGCGGTCTTTTTGAGGTTGCGAACCAGGGCACGATCTTCTTTGATGAAATCGGAACTGTGGGCGTGGAAACCCAAGCCAAACTGCTGCGCGTACTCCAGGAGCGCGAATTCATGCGGCTGGGGGGTACCGAAACCATCAAAGTGGACGTCCGCATTCTCACCGCCACCAACGCCGACTTGCGCAAGATGGTGGTGGACGGCAGATTCCGGGAAGACCTGTTCTACCGCCTGAACGTCATCACCGTGACTTTGCCTCCTCTGCGTGAGCGCAGGGAAGATGTTCCCCAACTGGCCGAACATTTCCTGCGGAAATTCTGTGCTGAGAATGGCCGCACCGACCTGCAATTCACGCCCGAGGCGCTTAAAGTCATGATGGACTATTCCTGGCCTGGAAACGTCCGCGAGCTTGAAAACGCCGTTGAGCGAGCTGTGGTGCTGTCCTCCGGCCCCTCCCTGGGAACGGAACTTCTTCCCGAACAACTTTTCCAGGACGGTACCCATTCAACAGGGGCCCTTCCTGCGGAGAACTTTGATGGGCGCTCATTGTTTGAGATCATGGAAGCCTGCGAGCGCCGCATTATCCTTGATATGCTCACGCGCACCAACTGGAGCCAGACCGATGCAGCCGAGCGATTCAAGATTCCCCTTTCCACCCTCAACCAGAAAATCAAGCGCCTGCAAATCGACGTCAAGCGCCGTCGCGACGCATAAGAGTCATCAGTCGTCAGTGTTCAGAACTGTCCGGTTATAAGTCGAACAGATTGAGTTGATTGCAAGGCGTCTCCGGTTCGTCTGAAAGATTTAATTGCGAAAACGCCTGTAAAAGTGGCGTTTTTTCGAAAAGCAAGAGGCTCAAAATTTGCGTCATGGAGTGCA
>CAYTMD010000112.1:0-14734 GCA_964438685.1 uncultured Acidobacteriota bacterium | reverse complement strand
TCTTGATGGAGTTCTTGTTGGCGCCCACCGTGCTATCGGAGCCGAGGCCGTAGAAGAGAGCGCGCACGGTCTTGGGGTCTTCCGTTGAGAACGTGGGGTCAACTTCCAGGCTGGTGTGTGTAACATCGTCAACAATGCCCACCGTGAAGTGATTGAGCGGTGCGGGTTTCTTCATTTCGTCGAACACTGCCTTCACCATGGCGGGGGTGAACTCCTTGGAAGACAGCCCGTAGCGCCCGCCGATGATGCGCGGGAAGGCGGTAAACGGTGCGGTGCCGGCGTTGAGCCCTTCGCTCACCGCGGTAATGACGTCGACGTAAAGAGGTTCGCCGGCGGCGCCCGATTCTTTGGTGCGGTCGAGCGTGGCCAGAGACTTCACGGTTTTGGGGAGAGCACCAAGGAAGTGTTCAATCGAGAAGGGCCGGTAGAGGTGGACCTTCAATACGCCCACCTTTTCCCCGCTCTGCGTGAGGTATTCCACCGTTTCCTGCGCGGCTTCCGCGCCGGAGCCCATCATGATCACAACGCGCTCCGCGTCGGGGGCGCCCACATAGTCGAACAGGTGGTATTGGCGGCCTATTACGCTGGCGAGTTTGTCCATGACGTTCTGAACGATTCCGGGGCATGCCGCATAAAATGAGTTCGCGCTTTCCCGGGCCTGGAAGTAGACGTCGGGGTTTTGCGCCGTGCCGCGAAGCATGGGGTGATCTGGTGACAAAGCCCGCTTGCGGTAGGCTTCCACCAGGTTGGCGTCAATCAAGGCGCGCAAGTCATCGTCCGTCATCTCTTCGACTTTGCCCACCTCGTGCGACGTGCGAAAACCATCAAAGAAATGCAGGAAGGGCAGGCGCGAAGCGAGCGTGGCAGCATGTGAGATGAGGGCGAAGTCCATTACTTCCTGGACTGAATTTGACGCCAGCAGGGCAAAGCCCGTGGAGCGGGTTGCCATCACATCGCTGTGGTCCCCGAAAATCGACAGGGCATGTGCGGCCACGGTGCGCGCCGTGACGTGCAGCACTGTGGGAGTCAATTCTCCGGCGATCTTGAACATATTGGGAATCATCAGAAGCAGGCCCTGCGAGGCCGTAAAAGTGACACCCAGTGATCCGGCCTGAAGGGCGCCGTGCAGCGCACCCGCAGCGCCTCCTTCGCTTTGCATTTCCATCACATTCGGGACAGTTCCCCAGATGTTGGGCTTTACTTCTGCGGACCACTGATCAGCCCACTCACCCATGGGAGAGGAAGGGGTAATGGGATAAATGGCGATTACTTCACTGACGCGATAAGCCACCCTGGCGGCAGCCTCGTTCCCGTCAATAGTTATCTTCTTTCTATTCATTGTTTCACTCCATCGTCCAAATAGTATTTGTAGAAAACTTGTGGAAATAAAACCTGGTTCAATCCGGCCTTGCAACGGCGGGGCTGAACCCCACCCTTCGGCTGCTAAAGAGAATGCCGTGGCGTCATGATGATTTTACACATCCGCCTCCCAGGCGGCGGCCCACTTCGAGTGCGGCCAGCGATTCGGCGCGGCGCTCGGCGGGGTCCGCTGCCAGTGCGGCATCCCAAGCCTCAGGCGGCAGCAGTGGATTGTTCTCGAGCCAGGCGGCGATCGCAGCCAACGCGGCACGCTTGGGATTAGCTTCGCGGCGGAGCGGGAGAGGAACAACGCAGCCCATCGGTGGGTGCGCCTCGATTTGTGAGTCCACAAACAGCAGGGTTTCCTCCCGGCACGCCGCCACCGTCCCGTTCGCTTGCAGTTCCTTCCACCCCTCGTCACTGACCGCCAGTACAACGTCGGGGCATTCCATGCCCGTGTAATCGATGGGCTTGGGGCTAAGACAGATCTCCGACAGGGAGAATCCCGATCCCTGCGTGACGGGGTTGTCATTCTTTTGCGTTGAATAGAGTCCCGCGCTGAGTGCCGCGCGGCATAACAAAGCGGCGGCGGATTGAACGCGCTCACCCGCCGTTCCAGCTAACACCACCCGGACCTCGTTCGTTAGCTGTGCTGTGGTGTTCAGGCGGGGGACCGGAGGCTTGGCACGCTTCGGCTTGCGCACGTTCTGTTCGTGGCGGTAAAGATCCCGGAATGTTGGGCGCTCTATTTCCGTTTCCAGCTCACCGATGGCATAACCCTGGCGGTCGGCGATCTCCTTAAGAGATGCCCCGGTGGCTTGGTTCCACCTCGTCCCGTAGGCTGTGCAAAGTTCGACGATTTCCACCACGGAGAATCCGGGATAGTTGATGGCGTCCGCGATGGTCGTCGCCAATTCCGGGCTGGTGGCAAATTGGCGGGCCAGGAATGTGGCATGGGCGGTGCGCAACAATGCCAGTATATCGAGTGGCGGAATCGAGTTGCCGTCCGGCGTGGTAGCGGTGACCCAGTTTAGAGGGCTCAGCGCAGAGTGCTGCCCGCCCGTCATTCCGAACATAAAATTGTTGTGGAGCAACACAGTGATATCAACGTTGAGTTGCGCCGCGTGGACCAGGTGCAACAAACCAATCATCGCCCCGCCATCGCCAATCATGACGATGGGTTTTAAGCCCTGGCGTTCCATGGCAACGTCAGCAAGAGCCATGCCGGTGGCGAACGCTGTGGACCGCCCGTGCGTCGTATGAACCGTGTGCAGGTAGGGAAACAGTGAGTCCGCCAGACCCACGCACCCTATGTCCGTCGTCAATACGACCGATCGCGGCGGCAAACCCAGGCGCTCCAAGGCATTGCTCAGTTGGCGTACCACCAGTGAATGCCCGCAGCCCCGGCAATAAGGGAGTTTGGCGGTGGGCGAAAGGTAAAGGGCTTCTGTTGTCATGCCATCAACCCCTCCACCGCGCGGGCGATGTGGCTTGGAGAGATTAGATGGCCGATCTGGTTTATGCCAAATATCCGTTTGCCGGAAAGGTAGGGCGTCAGGGCGGCGCGATATTGGCCGGTCAAGTTTTCTTCGGCCACAAACACCATGTCCACGCCCGCGGTGGCCCAATCCAGCCATTTCTTTGGTATTGGAAACAACGATTGGATCTGCAAAAAGGAAACACGCAAACCTTCGCCGCGAAGTATCTCCACCGCCTGGCGGGCAGCGCGCGCGGTAACACCGTAACTGATCAGCAGGCAGCGCGCGTCAGGGTCAAGGTCAGGCCGCACCAGCGCCATTTCCTCTGCGTGCGCTTCAATCTTGCGCTGGAGGCGCTGCAGCACGTTGATCACCTGTGGGGAGTTTTTGCGCAGGCGTCCCTGCGGGTCATGCGCAGATCCCGTAACCGTGGTTTTGATCTCTTCGCCCACCGCGGCAAAGCCGGGGACGGTCTCCGGTTCCTGAACGGCATAGGGAGCGTAATCAGCCGTAGCCGTGGCCCGCTTTCGGTTCACGAGATCGGGAATCTGTAAGGCCTCATCGTTCACAACTTCCGAGGTCATACCGACTTCTTTGTCTGATAGCAGTATGACCGGAGTGCGCAACCTTTCCGCCCAATTGAAAGCGTGAATGGCGAGTTCGTATGATTCCGCGGCGTTGCTGGGAGAGAACACCGGCAAAGTGTAGCCCCCGGACGTGGAAAACTCCGCCAGCCAGATATCTCCCTGGGCACCTTGCGTCGCTCCTCCGGTGCTTGGCCCCAAGCGTTGCACCAGTGCTACAACAATCGGGGTTTCGGTCATCAGAGCGTACTGGACGGTTTCGATCATCAGCGCCCATCCAGGACCGGACGTAGCGGTCATGGCTTTAAGGCCTCGCAAGCTTGCACCAACGCAATAGCAGAGTGACGAAATTTCGTCAGGTGCGGAAAGGGCTAATCCTCCGCGCGTTGGCAACTCGCGCATCATGACTTCATAGATTTCTGATGCGGGCGTTATGGGGTAGCCAGCAAAGAAACGACACCCTGCGGCGAGCGCACCCTCCGCGAGCATCCTATTCCCGGAACTAAGACGTGATAGCATCCCTAGCAACTCACGCCTTAAAGAAGCAACAGGAGGGCCAAGATGAGCAGCCACGTTGTGAGGCTAACTTATTTTATTGCTTATTGTTGCAAGTGCCCTACGGATGGCTGTTTTGGATTCAATGACATAAAGGGCTAGAAGACACTGCCGTGGCGTGAAATCCACCACGTTTGAACGGGATGCCTTGCTAGCGACCACCCCACCTGCCGGTGGGGCGCGAACGGGGCTCAGTGAGAGGTACGGCCCACGGCCAGCGCCGCTCGTCGAAAACTGCGCTCGCTTGCGGGTGAAAGGGGAACCCATGAAAACGATGGGATCAGGCGGTGGTAGGGTCCAAATAATCTGACCACAAGTAAGGCATAGGAAACCAGGAGTTTGAATCGGACTGTGAGCCACAACATCTGCCAGCCGCCGGTTGCGTTGGTTTCAGATGTCTCGATGGGGGCAAAGTCGGGAGTCCGCACCAAGTCGTCAAAGGACGCCTGCAAGGCTTCCAGCCATTGGACCGCCAGGCGTTTCCGCCCAACCATCAACTCTTTGGCTAATTTGGGGAAGGCGAGCTCTTCTTGTAGCCAACGCGAATCGGAGGGGTCAAAGATACGCTCGGAAAGATCCAGCCAGCGTCCATTCCCGATTCGTGGGGCGCAGCCTTTTTCGCCGAAGGCATCGTCCGGGTTATGAGGCTCAGGCTTCTGGAGCAAGCCTATAACGAGGATGAAAAAGGCAATGGCAATCGCAGCGTATATGAGCATGATCATTTGTGCAGCAGCTTCGACAATTCACTATTGAAGCGTGTCAACTCAAGAGCCACAGCGTCGGAACTTCCACCGACGACGGGCGACATCTCACCCACATTGGGTACAGATGAGCGCTCCCATAGTGCGATCGTCCAGACGAGTAAGCACAACGTGTATCCAACGGGTGTCATTATCCAGTAGATATCACCGTAAAGCACACGACCAAACAGCCTTGCTGCAGCAAGATTGGCAGTGTTAATTCCCAGGTAGATAGAAAATCCCAGCATCAAGCCCGCCACATTCCGCCCCAGTTCCGATCCATAGTGGCGCGTCGCGACAAGAAGCGCAGCTAGAACCACCGCCTTGGTTACCGAAGCCCGTAAGGCAAAACCGAGCAGGGCTGTGGCCATGCCAGGCGACCAGAGTAGTGCCGGCAGCACGTAAAAGAGCCCAAAGACGGCTGAGATAACAACGGTTATGGCGCGCCCGAGGTTGCGGATGGCAGGAAAGCGGCGAAAGATCTGGTCGGAAATCTCGACGAGGACGGTGAACTCAACGAGGATACTCACCAGATAATAAAGCCAAAACGCGGTACGGTATGCTTGGGGCTCGAGCCAGTACACCAAGTACATAATGGTGGACCCGCAGAATGCATAAATGATGTAAGAATAAAACAGCGGAAACAACTTGAAACACTTGCCTGCGATCCCGCGGAAGAGGACAACCCCCGCCAGAACAAACGCACACAAGCTAATGGCCATTCCTACATTCTGCATAAACCCGACCAGGGATGGGCAGGCGCCGCGTACGCCGTGCATGCCCATCCTTGGCCGAAAAACATCTTACTCACCATCTGGGGGCCACGGCGACGGCGGAATACCAGCCGGATTCCTTTTAGACTGTAGCATAGTCGTTACCTCCTTTCCAGTGCCATTATCTGCACTGACGTACTAGATGGCGTAGGCAGGTTGAACAATTCAAGGATGTTTAATGTTGGTCCAGCTGTGGGGTATCTGGTGGAGAGGTGACATTGTCTGCGGGGCGGACAATGTCAAGCTGAAGCGGTTTCAGGGAAAGAGATCTAGGGCAATTAGGCCTCTTCGAGAGGCTCGATGTTCCCAGGGTTACTTATATTAGTCTTTTGAAATCAATGGCTTGGTGGAAAGCAAGGTTGGGTAGTTGAGTTGGCACTTCTAGCTGCGGTGGAGCAATCGCGCAGGGGGGCGAAACGGTGTACGCATGTACATAATTAAATAAAGTATTGATTGATGTGTATTACTACTATAACACTTACTCACAAATGAGATAAAGGAAGTTTAATGTGGAGTGTCGTCACCCTTCGATTTATATCTATTCAGAACCATGCCCCGCCTAATTTTGACCATCCTGACGAGCAATTGAGAAATCGATGACTTGACCTGCCTCACGGTGCATAGAACCTCCGATTGGCATCCTTCCGGTGGCGTTTCGATATTGTTGCCAAAGACTTGACGCTGAAATGCTTCTCCATGGCAGGAGTGATTCAGACTCTGGGGATAGAGGGAAGCGTCAATCGGACTCAGACACGCGGGCGATTTTGGCGCCCACGCGGGTAAGCTTTTCTTCAATACGTTCGTATCCACGATCAATGTGATACACGCGGTCGATCAGTGTTTCACCCTCCGCGGCTAATCCGGCCAGCACCAGCGAGGCGCTGGCGCGCAAATCCGAGGCTTGGATTTTCGCCCCGCTTAGGTGCTTCTTGCCGCGTACAACGGCCCGGCGGCCATTCATTGTAATGTCGGCTCCCATGCGTGCCAGTTCCAGTGCGTGCATAAAGCGGTTTTCAAAGATTGTTTCCGTAATGACGGATGAACCCTCGGCCTGCGTCATCAGCGTCATATACTGGGCTTGCATATCCGTAGGGAAACCCGGGTACTCCTGTGTTGTAACGTCAAGTGCACGCAGCTTGCTCCCTGCCTTTACCGTGAGGGTGTGGCCGCCGCTCGTACCATTTCCCGCATCGCGAACTACTTGCACGCCCGCACCTTCCAGTTTGGCAATGACCGCAGTGAGGTGCGCAGGGTTGCAGCGCTCAACCGCGAGTTCTCCGCCGGTAACGGCAGCGGCAGTGAGGAATGTCCCCGCCTCAATGCGATCAGGAATAATGCTATGTTCGGCCCCGTGCAACCGACTGACGCCGCGGATACAAATCTTGTGTGTTCCCGCGCCGTCGATATTAGCTCCCATTTTATTGAGCAAATCGGCGAGGTCCTGTACTTCCGGCTCGCGCGCAGCATTTTCAAGGACCGTAACCCCATCGGCGAGCGTGGCAGCCATCATCAGATTCTCGGTGCCGGTCACGGAAATCGTGTCGAAGTAGAAATCCGCGCCGCGCAGGCCGTTGGCCCGGGCGTCCACGTAACCATGGTCGAAACTGATGGTAGCCCCGAGTTTTTCCAGCCCTTTGAGGTGAAGGTTGACGGGACGCACGCCGATGGCACAGCCTCCCGGCAATGACACTCGCGCATGGCCGAAGCGCGCCACGAGCGGTCCCAGCACCAATATCGACGCCCGCATTTGCTTGACAAGTTCATAAGGCGCCACCGGATTGAGCAACTGGCGGGCTTCAATTTCGATACAGTTGCCGTGCGCTTCGTGCGTGACGGAGGAATCGACACCCAGATCCTCCAGCAGGCTGCGCAGGGTGCTGATGTCGCGCACGCGTGGAATATTGTGCAGAACCACGCGCTCGTCCGTCAGCAGCGCCGCCGTCAATGCCGGCAAGGCCGCATTCTTCGCCCCGCTGGTGACCACTCGCCCGTGCAATGGGCGTCCGCCGGTTATGAGAAACTTATCCACAATCACTCCCGAACTGAATCAGTGAGTCACTGATTCAGTTTTCCATCGCTTGGCGCAAGACTGCCGCCACGCCTGGACCTTTCTGCAACTGGTGAACCGCTTCCGACCTTGAGATCTTTTTCAATACCATCAATATCGCCACGGGAAGGCTGCGCCGGGAGTCCTTCAGCGCCTTGGCGGCCACTGCCTGGCTGGCGCCGGTGAACTTCATCAAAATTCCCTCGGCGCGCGTCCACAATTTTTCGTTCGTCAATTGGACGGTGACCATTCTATTGGAAAGCACGCGTCCTAATCGCACCATGGTGGCGGATGAAAGCATGTTGAGCACAAGTTTCTGTGCTGTTCCGGCCTTCATGCGGCTGGATCCGGCGATGACTTCCGGGCCTACAACAGGAATAATGGCGACGTCGGCAAGAGCTTTCAGCGGAGCTTCCGGGTTGCAAGTGAGTCCAACCACCTTTGCACCCAGTTTGCGCGCATATCCCATTCCACCCAGAACATAAGGTGCGCCGCCACCGGCGGAGATTCCAACCAGTACATCGTTACGGGTAAAGCTGATTTTCTTCAGGTCGCGTACGGCTTGGCGGGGATCATCCTCCACTGCTTCCATGGAGGAAGTAAGAGCGGCGGGGGCGCCCGCCAGGACGGCTACCACACTGTGGGTTGCGAAAGTGGGCGCACACTCGGAGGCATCAATCACGCCCAGCCGCCCGCTGGTGCCCGCGCCCAAATAAACCAGGCGACCACCGTTCCTTATGGCCTCCACTGCCAAGTCGACCGCCCGCGCAACTTGGGGGAGTGTTCTGCGGATTGCCGGAGCCACGCGATGATCCTCGCGATTAATAATGCGCAGGATCTCCCGTGTGGATTTGGTATCCAGAGAGTCTGAGGCGGGATTGGACTCCTCCGTAATGCGTTTATGCGGTTTTGGTTTCATCCGATGCAATCTTGCCAAGTGGGTGAGGTGTTTTCACTGGATACCTTCAAACGCAGCGGCGCGGAGGCACAGAGCCATAACATTTTCTTGCTCTGCGCCTCTGCGTTGAAAATATTCTACTTTTCCTTTCCCGAAAGCGTTTCCCACCCGCGCCGCGACAGATCCCAGCGGATGATGTACCCGGAGATGGCTGCGATGGCGAGGAACAGGAAACCGGTGCGGGGGAAACCCAACAACAGCTTACCGATTGCGAACAGGGTCATGTACACCATGAGGCAGCCGAGTATCCAATCCATCAAATTATACCAGCCATCCTGCGTGGGCGGGACCTCCGGGGCCAGCACGGCGATGTGCCCCCATCCCGCTACGCCGGGCCGCACGCGGCGGTAGAACTCCAGCAGTTTGGATTGCGGTTCCGGTTGCGTGAGCAGCGTTGTGGTCACCCACACCACGGTGGTAAGGATTACAGTCAATACCAGGTTTTTGGCAAACTGGTTAGGGTCGGATGCCGCGAAGGGACTGGCGAATTTCAGGATGATTGAAACTGTGGCTGCTGTCGCCATGGAGGAGATTTCCGACCAGGCGTTAATGCGCCACCAATACCAGCGCAGCAGGTAAACGGCTCCCGTGCCGGCGCCGATGTTGACGACCATGTCCCAACCGCCTGCGACCGTGTGCATGGCGTAGGAGACTATGGCGCTAACGACCATCAACCCCATGGTGGCGATTTTGGAAGCGGTCACGTAGTGACTATCGGAACGTGTGCGCGCCACAAAGCGACGATAGAAATCGTTGACCAAGTAAGAAGATCCCCAATTGAGCTGCGTGGCAACGGTGGACATATAAGCGGCGGCGAATGCGGCAAGCATCAGTCCGCGGAAAGCTCCGGGCAGGTAATCCACCCAGACGCGAACGAATCCGCCCTCAGCGTCGGCGCCGGGCAGACTCAGTTGGGGGTAAAGAACCACCACGGTCAATGCCGTGAGAATCCACGCCCAGGGCCGAAGCGCGTAGTGGGCAATGTTGAACCACAGGGTTGCATACAGAGAATTCTTCTCATCCTTGGCGCAGAAGATGCGTTGGGCGATGAAGCCACCGCCGCCCGGTTCCGCCCCCGGGTACCATACGGACCACCAGTACACTCCGATGTAAACGAGGAAGGTCATCACGGGCATCCAGGGAGAATGCAAATCCGGGACAAAAGACAGGATGGACCCGGAACCGCCCACCGCCGCGCCGCGCGCCACGTCTACGGCGGCCAGCTTGGTTTTGAGTGCGTCTATTCCACCCACAGCGCGCACCGCATAAAAAGCCAGGAGGATCAGCATGCTCATCTTCAAAACGAACTGCACCAGGTCAGTCCAAAGCACGCCCCACAGGCCCGAGATGGAAGTGTAAACTGCCGTGATTGCCATGCAGATCACCACGGCCCAGAACTTGGGGATGTTGAGGGAAATTCCCAAGATTTTCTCCATGGCCAGGTTGACCCATCCCAGAATGATGCAGTTGATGAGGATGCCGAAATAAAGCGCGCGAAATCCCCGCAGGAACGCGGCGGGCTTGCCGGCGTAGCGCAATTCGACCAGCTCCACGTCGGTGACAATCTCCGCCCTCCGCCACATGCGCGCGAAAAAGAATACGGTCATCATGCCGCTGAGCAGAAAGCTCCACCAAAACCAGTTGGCGGCCACTCCGCGCCGGACCACCTGCCCCGTGACCCAAAGCGGTGTGTCGGCAGCAAAGGTGGTGGCAACCATGGAGGTCCCCGCCAGCCACCAGGAAACCTGGCGGCCAGATACAAAGAAATCGTCCGTGCTCGCGCTCGCCTTTTTGCGGTAATAGAGCCCAATAATTAGATTGAGGAGAAAGTAGGCGGCAACAACCACCCAGTCTAAAAATGTAAGTTTCATGAGTACGATATCCTCTTATTCATGGTCGATTGCCGATTGGCGATTTCGAACCATAACATCGTCAATCGTCCACCGTCGATCGTATTGACAGTGAGAACCCGCGAGTATATAGCAAAAAGGCTCCGATGTAGGCGTAAACTAGTAGCGCCGGGCTTGAGCCCGGCACCGCCAACGACAGGCTGGCGTTGGTTTGCCCGATGTCGATTGCCGCAGGTGATGCGTGCCGTCCTAGAGGACGGGGCTACCAAGTCATGATTTTGAACATCAATCATCCATCGTTAAACGACCATCATCCATTAAGCAGGAGCAGACCGTGATTCGTCAACCCGCGATTCCGACTAAATCCATGGCATGGTGCCTTGGGATCATGATTCTGGCTGCAATGGCCGCGCAGGCCGCTCCAGACTTGAATGAGAAGCGCCTGGAGGGAATTGCTCCGGTGGTGGAATCTGCTATTCAGGCCAAGAAAATCCCGGGCGCTGTGGTGCTGATTGGGCACGAGGGGCAACTGGTCTATCGAAAAGCCTTCGGCCAAAGCTCCCTGGTACCCGAACGGCGGGCCATGACAACGACCACGATATTCGACATGGCGTCGATGACGAAGGTAATTGCCACCACAACGGCTGTTATGCAGCTTGTGGAGCAGGGCAAGATCGTGCTCAGCGCGCCCGTCAGCGACTACTGGCCGGAGTTCAAGCAAAATGGCAAAGAGTTGGTCACCATTCGTGAGCTGATGACGCATTATTCCGGCCTGCCCCCGGACCTGCCGTTGAAACCAGCTTGGACGGGCTATGACACGGCGATGAAGATGATTGTTGCCGCCAAGCTCAATGTGCCGCCTGGGACTCGTTTCATTTACAGCGACATCAACTTTGAGACATTAGGGGAAATTGTACGCCGCGTTTCCGGCGAGCCTCTTGACGTCTACTGCACGGAGCACATCTTTAAGCCGCTAGGCATGAAAGACACGCTTTTCACGCCCCCGGTTTCGCTGCGCGGGCGCATCGCTCCCACCCAGTATGAACACGGTACCAGCGGGCCGGTATTGCTGGGTGTGGTGCACGACCCCACTTCGCGCTTCATGGGCGGCTTAGCGGGCCATGCGGGACTATTCTCCACTGCCGACGACGTTTCCATCTTTGCGCAGATGTTACTGAATGGGGGGACTTACAACGGCGTGCGCATTCTCAGCCCCCTTTCCATCGAGAAAATGACGGAGCCCCAGACTCCCCCAAACAAGATGGTGTTGCGAGGGCTGGGGTGGGACCTCGACTCGCCGCTTGTCTCGAATAATGGCGGGCGGGTTGGTGACCTCTACATCTCGAATCGTGGTGAGTTGTTCGCCGTGGGTTCGTACGGGCATACGGGTTTCACAGGAACGTCCATTTGGATTGACCCGGTAACGAAGACGTACGTAATTGTGCTAACCAACCGGGTGCATCCCAACGGAAAAGGCGAGGTGGCGGGATTGCGGACGGCCGTTGCCACGCTGGTGGCGAGTGCGCTGGGGCCGCTCTCAGCGCAGCAGATTCTGGAAAGCCGCCGTTCGCTGACCAGTTATTTCGAGTTAATGAGAAGCTACCGCGTACAAGGGCTGCGCAATGGCAGCGTAAAGACCGGAATCGACGTGTTGGCAGCGGGACACTTCGCCGCGCTTGCCGGCAAGCATGTGGGGCTGATCACCAACTCGTCAGGCCGTGCCGGCGATGGCAGCCGCACCATTGACCTTCTGCAGCATGCCCCGGGTGTGAAGTTAGTTGCGCTGTTCAGTCCCGAACACGGGCTGGAAGGCTCGGCATCGGAAGGCGCCAAGGTGGATTCCTCCCGCGACGCCGCCACCGGCCTGCCCATTTACAGCCTGTATGGTGACACGCAGCGGCCCAGCGCGCAGATGCTGGAGGGCATCGACACTCTGGTTTTTGACATTCAGGATGTCGGCGCGCGCTTCTACACGTACATCACGACCATGGGATATTGCCTGGAAGCGGCGGGGAAGAAAGGGATCGAATTTTACGTTCTCGACCGGCCGAACCCTATTAATGGCGCTGAGGTTGATGGCCCCGTGCTGGACCCGGACCTGCGCTCGTTTATCGGTTATTTCCCCATGCCTATTCGTCACGGCATGACGGTGGGCGAGCTGGCGGAAATGTTTAACGGCGAAAATCACCTGAACGCCAAGCTGCACGTGATCAAAATGGAAGGCTGGGAGCGCACAGACTGGTTCGATGAGACGGGCCTGGCGTGGATCAACCCCTCTCCCAACCTGCGCAATTTGACGGAGGAGACTCTATATCCGGGCGTGTGTCTGCTGGAAGGCGCGAACGTCAGCGTGGGCCGTGGCACGGATACGCCTTTTGAAATGGTGGGGGCTCCATGGATTGATGGCAGAGCGTTGGCCGCGCTGCTGAATAACAAGAAGATTCAGGGAGTGCGATTCCTCCCGATGGATTTCAAACCGCTCTCCGGCATTTTTGCCGGCGAAGTTTGCCATGGCGTCCAAATCGTATTGATCGACCGTCAAGCGCTCGAGCCCACCGAAATGGGAGTGGAACTGCTTACAACGCTCTGGCGGCTGTCTCCCCAGAATCTCAAGTTGGATGGCACGCTGAATCTGGTAGGGAGCCGCAAGGTTCTGGAATCGATCCGCTCCGGAGAAAGCCCCTCGCGCATCTGGTACGACTGGCAGGAACCGCTGGAAACATTCAAGAAAGTCCGGGCGCGGTATTTGCTGTATCCGTGATCATTTGGGGTTCTTTCGTGAACCACTGGGGCACAGAGGATTACGGGGCTTAACCACTGGTTCACTCTGTGCCTCAGTGCCTCTGTGGTGCATCGTTCCCGCGCAAACGGAACTCCGCATCTTCGTCGGCGTATGCCGCCACGATTTCGCCGAAGTAGATGCGGTGGAAATTTTCCTTCGGGTAGGCTTCGTCGCGGACAGCCTGCGCGAGCGCGTCGGGGAGCACGTCGTTGCGGTGTACGGTGCGGCACTCATAGTGCACAACGCATTCCTGGACAATGGGTGCACGCACCTCGCGGCTGGGAGCAGCGGTCAAGTGCATCTCCTTAAACTTGTCGTGATCGCGTCCGGAAACCGTTCCGCAGTGGCTCGCGGCCGCAGCGAGTTCTCGGGGAGGCACGTTGACCGTGAAGTCGCTTATCTCCTCCAACCGGCTGTAAGTGTGGCGTGACGGCATGACCATCACGATAAAGATCGGCCTTGACCAGATTATCCCCATCGTTCCCCAGCCTATCGTCATGATATTGGGTCGTCCGTCCGCGCCCTGGGTCGCCAGCAGCAAGCCGTCTTCACGCATTTGCTGCATCGTTTGCGCGAAATAATCTGTGTACCGCACGTGCACTTTGGCCATGTGAATTTCACCTTAATCAGAATTGCGATGCGGGACTTCGGGGTCCGATAGTGGGGAGCGAGCGGCACGATGCCCGTGTCGCTCAGCACAACGTGCCGGGCTTGCAAGGTCTGTGTGGGCGAGGGTATTCCCCTTGCATGCCCGGCGGAATGAACGCGCCCAATCCTCTCAGCGTTTAGTGATGTTTATTGTCTCCATGGGAAGAAGATGGTTTGCTTTGGCTTTGCGGCTTCGATGCGTGGGGAAGACTCTCCTTGTCGCGCATCGGACCGGCGGGTTTCCCCTGACGCAGGTTGTTCATCTGCTGTGGCTCGAGCGGCCGTCCGGGATGAGAAGAATAGGCATCCTGGCGCACGGCAAACGGGGCATTGGTCGCGGCGGGGGCGTTACGTGAAAATACCCGCGGGAATGGCCTGTTTGGGGGGCCACCCGACGGCGTCACATTGTGAGGTCCGGTTACAGGAGCATTGGTGTGCATACCTGATTGAACTCCAGGGGACGCTGGCCACTGTCCTCCCGATCGATATGCGTGTACCGGCGGGGGAGCTACAGGCCTGGCGCCATAGACTGCCCGGCCCGTGGGGTTAACCTCCGGATGGGCGACGATTTGCGCATGTGCCAACTGTTCCCGATCCACTCGCACCATTCCCCGTTGCACCGGCTGACCGCCGCGAAAGACTTCGCCGGAAACGGCGGTTACGCCGACTTCCCGGTTGGCGTAGTGGACATTCGTCACATTGACTACATTCACTTCGCGGATGTAGTTGGGCCCGTGGTGATACCAGGGGTCAAAGGGTTCGCGGGGGCCGAGGGGAAACCACGCTTGCACGCCTATGCCAATCCCCACGCCAAATCCCGGACCGCCGACAAACGCCACCAGCGCGGGGGCGTATACAGGCCGCACTACGACAGGTCCAGGCACCCAGGCCCAAGCCGGACCGATGTGCGCCCAGCGGCCATAATGGAAGGGCGCATAGCCCCACGGCTCAGCTTCCACC
>CAYTMD010000111.1:0-14785 GCA_964438685.1 uncultured Acidobacteriota bacterium | reverse complement strand
CAGCGCTTGTGCTGCACCTCATTCTCAACCTGAGGCGATCTGTTTTGGACACGAGTGACAGGACCTCACCCGCTACGCGGGCTGCATGCCAGCGGAGAGTTATTCGAGCACCTTTACGCGGAAGGGATACACTGGAGCAACGGCAGCCGTGGGCTTCGGCCCGCAGGCGGGTGAGGGGGTCAAGAAGTTCAGCGACCAGAGACAAAGGGGCAGGCGGTCATCCAACCGTTGATGGCCGCCGTAACTCTGCTTTCCCCGGCACTTTCCTAATTTTGGGATGTGACGAAGCCTCTTTAACTGACGACTGATAACTGATAACTGACAACTGACAACGGACCACGGACAAGGGACAGCCCTTTTATGAAAGCACTCTACTTTGATGGCAAACTCACGGTGCGCGACATGCCCAAGCCGCAACGCGCTTCCGGCGAGGCATTGATCCAGGTTTTGCTGGCGGGCATCTGCGGCACCGACCGGGAAATCTTAAAAGGATATTCAGGTTTCCACGGAATTCCCGGGCATGAGTTCGTGGGGCGCGTCGTGGAATGCGACGACCCGCAATGGCTTGGCCAGCGCGTGGTGGGAGAAATCAATCTTGCTTGCGGGCATTGTGCATGGTGCGCCAGGGGCCTGGGCCGGCACTGTCCGCAACGTACGGTTCTGGGCATCGTGAATCGCCCTGGAGTTTTTGCGGAATATGTAACCCTCCCCGTCGTGAATCTGCACAAAGTTCCCGACAATGTTTCCGACCCGGCCGCGACCTTCACCGAACCGGTGGCAGCGGCATGTGAAATCCTGGAGCAGATGACCATCCCGCGGGGGACTGCTGTGGCCATCATCGGTGACGGGCGCCTGGGGCTGCTGGTGGCTCAGGTCCTGAAGCATGCCGGAGCGCAGGTTACGCTGATTGGCCGGCATGGATGGAAGCTTGATTTGGCGCGTGCCTGGGGAGTCAAAGTCCTGAGCGAGGCGAATGAACAGCTTCCCTCCAGCAGCTTTCCCGTAACGGTGGAAGCCACGGGGTCGCCACGCGGAATCAGCGAGGCCCTGCGCCTGGTGGAACCGCGCGGCACCCTGGTGATGAAATCCACTTTCCATGGCGCAGCGAATTTTGACGCCACCAAATTGGTGGTGGATGAGGTCACTTTGCTGGGCTCACGGTGTGGCGTCTTTGCGCCGGCCCTCGAACTGCTCCGCTTGGAACAGGTGTCGGTGCAACCTTTGATTGCCAAAACGTTTCCATTAGAACTGGGACGGGAGGCTTTTGAGTATCTGGACCGGACTTCCGCGCTAAAGGTCCTGCTGGAAGTGGGAAGCCGCTAGTCTGGATTTCACATGACAGGTTTGGAAGTGTCCAGGGTCAGCCGCGCTGCGTCGGTGCATTGATTCCTAGCGAGCCCCAAAGCCCGGATTATTCATGAAAGAGATAACGCCGAGACGACTTAAGAGCGTTTCACACAGAGTTCACGGAGCGTTTTATTGGCAAGAAGGATCGATCTCGTTGACCACAGAGTGCACAGAGAAAGTATCGGGAACCTCTCCGTGTTCTCTGTGCGCCGTCTCTGTGACCTCTGTGTGAAACCGTATGCCTTGCTTTGCCCTCAAGAAGATTCGTGAATAATCCGGGTAAAGGGGCGTACTATCCCAGCCCAGGCCAACGGCCTGGGTTTACAGGACGTTTCGCATTCGAGCCCTGTAGGGGCGATCTACGAATTCACAGTTCAGGCCCTGGGCTGGGGATGAATCGGGAATCCGGGAAAAAGTTGCGGCGGGTGTTAGCGCGCCCCTTCAGGGCTCGGCGTTTGACCAGACTCCTCGAACCCAGGCCGATGGCCTGGGCTAGTCTAGGGCGCCCCTTTGGGGCTTGAAAGCACCACAGCCCAAGGAGAACCGGTCAGTTGGTGAGAAGTCCGGGCTAGTCGATGGCGCCGGTAGCTGCTAGACTTCTTTTTCTGTTAAGTTTTGAGGCGCAGGGGTACGCGTCCTGACTGGGTACCCCCTGCGGCACATAAATTCCCCCACGGCAAGAGGGTAAACGGCATGCACGCATCTTCGAATCGAAAAACCGTTCGTTACTACATTCCGATGGCACTTCTCATGAGCCTGGTGCTGGGCGTGGGCGCCGCCGAAGGTAAGAAAAGGATCCCACCACCGCCCACCGGCTTGCCCGCGCAGATCAATGCCCTGGCAAAGCAGCTTCCCGGCGTGATGTTGGAAGATGCCGTGCCCATTACCGACCAGATTCAAAAGCTGGTGGTGGATCATATGTCGGAGTGGATGGCAAGCCGCACTCCCACCGACGTGGAAACGCGCCGCGAGCTGGAAAATGTTTTCTCCCTGCTGCACTATCCCGAAGTGGCCATGCCGGCAGCGTTCGCCTTCCCCTGGAAAGGCCAAATGGTAATTGGCGCCGGATATACCTTGGGCTGGACCGACTTTGACCGTCAGAACGTGGTTGCAGTTTTCGTCAGCAGCGCTGGCAAGAGCCACCTGGCGACCATCACGAATTTCTTTCCCCGTACGGACCTGCATTATGAAATGCTGCCGCAACTTGCCTGGGACGACCTGCGCTTTTTCGTTTACGGAAATCGCCTGGGGAAGAGCCAGGAGCGCCTCTCGATCGCCCTCTATTCCTTCGACGGACAGAACCTGAAGACGCTATGGGGAAGCCGCGACATTTATGACGGGGAGATGGACGTCCTGAAGGACAAAGTGACCATTAAGTACCTCAAAGAGGATGAGTACGTGCAAGCGGTCGAACGCAAGCGGCATCCACCACGCCACCTGGCCACGTACCAACTAACGCCTGCCGGGATGCAGTTATTGAGTGACACCGAGGTTCCGTTCTAATGGGACATTTAGTCCCTGTTGGCCATCGACTCACTTCACGGTATTGCCCCGATCCATTGGCATTCGTACCTTGTCCCACACTGGCGAGATTCGCCCGTTCACAAAGTCCCGTTCAATTTGCCAGAGCTTGCTAGTTGCCCTGTCAGTCCGTATACTCTCTCTTTTATTGTGCCTTTATTCCAGGAGGAAACATGGCTTCCATTACACGTCGTGACGCAGGGAAACTCTTATTGGCGGGATGTGCAGGCGCGCTCATGCCTGCCGGGAAACTTCGCGGCGCCACCATGATCAATTCCGTTATTCGCGGAGTGCAGATCGGCGCGCAAAGCTACTCGTTTCGCGATCTTCACACTGTGGACGCCATCGTCAAGGCTTTCCAAACGGTGGGATTAGGCGAATGTGAACTGTCGAGTGGCGGGGAACCCCCGAAGGTAAGCGTAGCGCCGTTCGACTATTTCAAAGGAGTCCGGAGGAAGTTCAATGATGCGGGCGTTTTTATCTACGCTTACACCTATGGCTTCCGCAAGGATTTCACCGACGAGGAGATTGAGCGAGGCTTTCAGATCGCCCAAGCGCTGGGGGTAAAATATATAACCTCGTCGGCGAATGTCAGCGTGGCGCCACGCGTCGATAAGTACGCGCAGAAATACAAAATCATGGTGGGCTTCCACGGGCACGACTCCACCAATCCCGATGAGTTCTCCACCCCAGACACTTTCGCGCGCGCCATGAAAGGCGCATCACCCTACATTGGCGTCAATCTCGATATTGGCCACTTCGTTGCCGCGGGAGGCGATCCCGTCGCGTACATTCGTGAGCACCACAGCAAGATTGTTTGCCTGCACCTTAAGGATCGAAAGAAGAATCATGGCGATAATCTGCCCTTCGGCGAGGGGGACACGCCCATCGTCGCCGTGCTGCACCTGCTTCGCGATAATCACTGGAAGATTCCTGCCAACATCGAATACGAGTACGGAAAGCCCGGCATGGACACCGTCGCCGAAGTCAAAAAGTGCTTCGAGTACTGCAAGAAGGCGTTGGAAAGCTGAGGACGTCCCTGCGTTTGTAAGGCGGCGAGGGCGGGAGAAATAAACCGCCCTCGCCGTTTGTTGGGACATTTCGAAGACGGCTGCCTACCTTTGGGAATACTTCGCGAACCATTCTGTTACTCTGCGCTCAAACTCCTCCGGCTCACTTCCAAAAGCTTCGGTGTGTCCGGCGCCGGGTACTTGCCAGAACTCCATCACTCCCGAATGATTTTTCAGAATGGCCTCGCAATGGCGCACCGGAATGTTGAAATCCTCTGTGCCGTGAATTAACAGAACGGGCACATGGGTTGAGGCAACGGCATTGGCGGCTGAATCCTGTTCAAGGTCAATTCCATACCGAAGCCTTGCGTAGAGAAAAGCTTCGCTGACCAATGGCCCTAACAGCATTCGTCCCACCCTGGCTCCAATGCCGCACTTCTTTTCTAGCCGGTCGTAGGCCACCTCGCGAAAACTTGCGAACGGTGAATCCGCCACTGTCGCGCAGAATCGCGGTTCATTGGGCAACGCCTGCAAGAGGATCGCGGCGCCCATCGATTCACCGAGCCCGTAGACAAACCCTCGATAATTCTGCGTAGACAACCAATCAACCCAGCGGCTGAGGTCACGCGATTCATCAAGGCCATACGTAGCCAGATTTCCCCCGCTTTCCCCGTGGCCGCGAGCGTCCGGCGCCAGCACGGCGTATTGGTGGCTGAGAAGCATGGGGACAAATCCCTCCATGCCGGCGCGATTGTCTCCATGCCCGTGAAGCACGATGACCGCTGCACCGTTGCCGTCGTTTGGGCGGAAGAACCAAGCGGAGAGCCTGGCACCATCAAAGGATGTGACTTGAACATCCTCCAGTTTTGCCTCCGATTCCCGCGCATCGCTTTCCGCAAGCTCACGCATTTTTCCGGTCAACGCTTTGTGAGGAAGGTGAACGGTTCCCTCACAGAGGAGAACGGCGACAACTGTGTGGAGCACAATGGCAACGAGTAATGCCGCTATTAGAATTCTGGGAAGCTTTCGCATATCTCAAACAGTTATACGCCTGCGGAGCTTGATTTGTTCATCAGGAGCGCAATTTCTCAAATGGAATACTGAAAGGTGTTCGCGTGTCCGTGGTGATGACTTCGCCCTGCCATCCGCCGAGGGAATTCTCCGTGGCGTGAAAATTGGCCGTGCGCGCGAGCTTCCACCCTGCGCCTTTGCTCCCGAAGAGAACCACCCGCAGGCCCGCTTTGGTGGCAAGAACACCTTTCAGCATTCCGGTGGAGGCATCAAATTCGACGTCCTCAACAATGTACCCTCCGGTGAAGTGGTGGGAGACCGAAACCAGCGAGGGAACATCCTTGATGGGCTGAGCGTGTATTATCGCCACATCCCCGGCGGGGACCTCGATTTCAAAATCACTGTCGAACCGCCCGAGCCAACGATATTGCCACCACTCCAGGGCCAGAAATAGCTTCCCTGCTTCAAGTCCCAACATCCTGGGTGTGATCCGGTACTTCCGCGTTTCGTTGGTCAGGTTGAAAACGGCCAGCGCGGTCATGGGACCAAAGCTGGTCGGCAATGACAACGACCACAGCGCCGGGTGACCCTGCGGGAACGGATGCTCGAAAAGATCGAGTGGCCTTGCGGCACGCGGGTACACCGGCAGCAAACGCCGGATGAGTTCGAGGCGTTCTGGATCGACGGTGCGCAGGTCCTCACTCAGCATGAAGTGCCCGCCGCTCATTGCCACCACCGTGGCCCGGACGCGAGCCTCCGCCAGCGAACAGCCCTTGGCGACCTGAATCGAATCAGGGTCATTGACGAAAAAGTTGCGATGCTTGTACCACAGCGCGGCGATTGTGCCCATGCCGTGGCGGAAGCCGTCGATGGTGCCGCTCCAATCACCCGCCTGCCCCATATCGGCGCTGACGCGGGTGGAGTCGCAGTAACCAACCTGCAAGTTGCAGTCGCAGGAGCAGGGGTTCAATGTCGCGTCGCCCGCGGCAGCTTGGAAGGTCTTGTACGTCTGCGCGTAAAGTTCGCCATCGCCCAGCTTATGGCGATTGTTGGAACTCGTTCGGAGCGAAAAGAAATCGAGCTTCCAGTAAACCGTTCCCCATGACTTCATGCGGGCCAGCGTGTCGCCCCACTCCTTCTGCACCGCGGGCAGTCCGCCGTCAAAGAAGGTAATGGGCATGCAAGCGGGTTGGCCAGGGAGGTGCCCCCACACGCACGCGTCAGAGGTATACGGTCTGCCTTTGGCGTCCAGAGCTTCAAGCGGAAGCAACTGCATGTGGTTGGGCGCGTTCGGGGTGATGCAAAACGGCGTGTACCACAACCCCATTGCGACGCCGTAATTCGCCATTTGAGCGGCCAGCCACTTGATGCCGTGCGGGAATCGCGTCTGGTCGGGATGCCAGTAGCCCCAGTTGGCATCCTGCTGCCAGCCGTGGTCACATAGCATCATCAACTGCATTTTCTGCGGATAACCGCGGAAAAGGCTGGCGATGAGCTGGGCGTTTTCAAGGATGATGCTCTCGTCGATGGCTGTCCCGTATCCGTACCAGGTCATCATGCCAACAATGGGAGGGGCATCGAGTTTCTTCCCGTGATAATCTGCCACCGCCTTTCCGTAAACTTCCAGCAGCGCATACGGGTCGGCTCCCGTGGACGTCACCAGCGGGTCAAGCGGTTGCTCGCCGCCGGGGGCAATTTCAAAACCCAATTCCTGCACGGCTTCCAGACGAACGATGTCCGTGGCCCCATCGTTGGGGATGACGCGGATAAAGTTTCGCCCATGCCGCTGGCGCAAAAAGCCGGCGAGCAAACTCGTGCCGGTGACGGCGTCCCAAAGGACCGAGTCCATGTCGCTCTGGTGGAGGATTTCGGTGTTGCCGTCGGATTTCTTTTGATGAATCGGTTGAAAATATTTGTCTTCCCCAAGGCTTTCGAGTCGTTTGACCCCACTCCAGCCGGAGCGGCCGCTGTCAAGATACACGCGCCACTGCCTCTTCTCAGCATGGGGAATCGGTGGAAGCACCAAACCTGCAAAGTCGATCAGGCGGGACTGGCTCGCAGAATTCTTGATTCCCCAGCGGTACCTTTTCCCGCCGGGATATTTTTCGGCCGCGAGGGTGAAGAGCCATCCATGCGCGGCCAACTCGCGGGTTCCAACAATGCGCGTTCCTCCCATCTGCACAAACGGCTCGACGTCCGCATCTCCACTTGCCGTAATAATTTCGCCTGCCAGCGGCAGTACTGGCGACGCTGTGGCGATGAATGCGAGCCCGGCGCCTTTGAGAAAGCCTCTTCTGCTTGTGGACATGGCGATTGCCTCGGAACTTTAATGGTTGGCGCAGTGCGCAACTCTGCGCTTAGGAGTGCTATATTAGCGCCCATCTTTCCAAGGATCGACACAAACATGAGCGAGACCTCTGAACTGGACATTCGGGAGTCACTACCCTCTGCGAACGAGTATCTGGCGCTCTTTGAGTCCACGGGATGGAATCGGGAATACCGTCTTAGCGCGGAGAATCTCCAGGAGGCAATCCGTCAAAGTTGGTTCCTGGTTACGGCCTATGACCAGAACAGGTTGGTTGGAACTGGCAGGGTAATCTCAGACGGTGTGTTCCACGCCCTTATCGTTGACGTCATAGTAAAGCCCGAGTGTCAACGGCGTGGTCTGGGCACGGCCATCATGCGGCGACTGCTTGAACGTTGCCGGGCTGCCCATATTTGCGACGTTCAGTTGTTTTGTGCTCGAGGCAAAGTACCCTTTTACAGCCAATTGGGATTCATCGCCAGGTCGGAGGAAGCGCCTGGCATGGACTTCCGCCCCATCCCGCCCTCCGCGACCAACGGTAAATAGGCGATCTTCCGGGTGCTGCAATCGTCGTTCCAGGGGCGTGTATGCCGCCGACGGCTGGCCTTAATCCTTCGCGCCCGCGTGTTCCAGGGCGGCGCTAACGTAGGGATATTCATGGGCGTGCCCCAGAGCTGTCATTCCCTTCTTGTCCTTGATGTTGGGATTGGCGCCGGCCCGCAGAAGCGCCGTCGCGGTCGCGGAATCACCAAAATCGATGGTTGCGGCGTAGTGGAGCGGAGTATATCCGAAGTGGTCCACCGCATTCACATCCGCCCCTGCCGCCAGCAGCGGCTTCACCAACTCCGGGTGGTGGGCCACCACTGCCCAATGCAGCGCGGTCATGCCGTCATTATCCTTCTCATGGACATTCGCTCCTCCTTTGAGCAGTGCCTCGATGACCGCCGGGTCGCCAAATCCCACTGCCGCAAACAGGGGACTGGATGGGAACATTCCAATAAGGTCCATTTTCAGGTTGGGATCAGCGCCTTTGGCCAGCAGCAGACCCAGGTTGTCGTAATCGCCCGCCAGGGCGGCCAGGAACAGCGGCGAAGCGTCAAACATCACTCCCTTGCCTGGGCTAACCTCGGCGCCATGTTCGAGCAACAGCTTTACGGACGGCGATGAACCGAAATAGGTCGTTGCCACCATCAAGGCGGTAAAACCGAACTTGGATTTGGCGCGCACATCCGCACCATGTTCGATCAGCAGCTTTACCTTCTCCGGGTCGCGTGCTGCCATCATCAGCAGGGTTGTGCCCTCCGGCGTTTTACTGTTGGGGTCGAGTCCTGCGTCCAGTTGAGCCTTCAGCTCCGCCGGGGTACCGAATGACGCCGTTTCCATCCACGGCTTCAGGCCGCCGGGGGAGAGAATGGCAGGCAGCCGCGGGATATGCGGGGCTGCGGTCTTCGGCAGTGTCAGCATCAGGGCCATCGCGGCCCAGCTGGTGGCGGCGGTTGACAGGAATTGATCGTGCCCGTAGGCAAACCCCGATTCAAAGTAGGGCGGGCTCACATTGGCGGGGGAAAGCATTCGGGTGTGGACGCGCCATGAACCATCGGCTTCCTGCGTGGAAAGCAGGTAGATCAATCCTTTCCTCCAGGCCGGATCCGTGACCGGGACTCCACCGGCTTCATGCAGAGCGACCAGCGCCTCACCCGTGGAATAGGCGTCCGGCGTCATGTGCGGGATCTCTCCCCAACCACCGTTGGACCGTTGCAGCGCCAACAGGTCTTGCGCGGCGCGGCTGCACTCAGCGGCCGTTGCGTCAGACCAGTACAGGCCGAAGAGACGGAACGTGGAATCCTCCGTGCTGTGCGGTTCGGCAGTGAGCAGCCATGCCTTGGCGCGCGCCGAGCGGTCAACGGTTTCCTTGCCGAGCTGGGTTGGCATGTACAGATGCAGCGTTCGCACGGCCAGGGCGGTGGCAGTGAAGAGGCTGTACGACTGCGGCGGGCGGTCATCGCCGGTGGGCCAGTGACCATCCGGCCGTTGCCAACTGGCGACGCGCTGGGCATACACCCCGGTGATCAGGTTGGGTTGCACTCCCACGGCGTGGGCGGAAACAAGCGCCCACCCATCCGAGGCCGCCGGATCGATAATCATGGGGTCCTGCACGGCGTGATCAAGGGATGAAAGGTTGGGCGTGAACAGGAACGCTTTGGCGGCCGACTGGCTTGCGGCAGCTTCATCCACCACCACTCCGCGCTCCCGGGCCGTGTGCAGCATTAGCATGGGCATGGCGTGATCGTGGCAGGAGAAGCACTGCGCGACCTTGGAAAAGCCTGTCGTGCCGTGCTGAACAATGGCAACAGCGCGGGTCGCGGCAGACCGAATTTGGCCCGGTGAATCCGTATGTGCGTGCAACACCGGAACACAAAGGAGAACCAAAAGCGCTCTGTACATAGTCGCTCCCTGAGATGGATTGAAAGAGTAGCCCTAAAGAGTAGCGAACATTTTGCCCGAATTTAGTGGGAAGCACAACATTTAATTGATAGGGAATTGATAGGGATAATTGACCGGGTCGCTGCTAGGTGGCGCTTGGTTGAATGTCGTCCGGATGGACAGGCGTGAGTCCGCTAAAGCGCTTAAAGTCCTGCGGGTTCAGAGTGAGCAGATGAGTGATGTTGTTCACGATCATCATGGCGGCCAGGCGCGCATCATGAACTTGAACGCCGGAGACGCCAAACTCCATAACTAACCGGCGCCATCGGGCGTAAGTCGCTTCCGTCTCGGGCAAGAATAGAAATTGCTGTTCGATGAGCTGGAGACGCCGGTCTGTCTCGCGAAGGGACAAACCTAAACCATTTCGTTCACGAGGGCGCGTGCACACGTTCCAAAATTCTGCCGCGTTTTGAAGTGTGTAGAAAAGTGTTGCCTCTTCCGCGACGAGGCGGCCGACGGCTGACACCACAACCTCATCATAGGGTCCACCGGGAAGGGAGAGGCGGAGCAGGATGTTGGTATCGAGAAGATAAGCAGGCGGCGCCATCAATCATGGTCCTGGTAGATTGCCTCGCGCCGAAAGGTCTCGTTCGCGAGGTCGGGAACCGGTTGGGTGCCTTGGCGCAATTCCCCGAGCCAGGCGTGAAAACTCCTGGAGGTGGGAGTCTTTGCCGAGGAGATTATCTGGCGTTGGGCCATTTCGGTCAGTGCCTCTTCCACAATCTGCGCCGGCTCGCGGTCCGGTGAACGCGCCAGTTGCTGGCGAAGCGCCTGTTCGGCTTGTGGTGTAAGGGTTACCTGCATGGGTACCATTATAACTTAGGGCACCCACGCCATCAAAGAGCAATCCAGAGCCGCGGACCAGGAGCGGAAAAGCAGCGGGGCCGGAGTGCAGGTCTTTCGCGGTGGGGGGATCCGTCAGCCGACGGACCGCTCCCTGGTTCCGCATTCACCACGCGGAACGCCGGGTGGCTGGTAGCCGCGGTCAGTGCCTTCCTGACCGCGGGTTCTTCCTGGCAAAAACGTGAACTTACGGCGAGGATCAGGCGCTTCCGATTGGGGATGCACGTGTGACAAAAGCTCACAGTCAGAAATTCGCTGACTGTGGCTACGCGCTACCCCGCAGACACTAAACTTCTTCTCTTCGACCGCGATGCCCGTACTGGCCCCGGCCTTCAAATAATGTCCTTGACCACGCGTACATTATAAAGTACATTGCACTATATAAGGTGCATGATGCCGGACGACCCGCGGCCACAAAAAATCCCGCTGATCTTCTTCCGCACCGCAGCAGGCAGTGAACCCGTGCGGGAGTGGCTGAAGGAATTGCCGGAAGCCGAGCGTCAGGCGGTTGGGAAGGACCTATTGCGGGCGCAATGGCGATGGCCGGTGGGAATGCCGTTGTGCCGCCCGTTGGGTAATGGGTTGTGGGAAGTACGGACAAACTTGGCGACGAAACGCACAGCGCGCGTGCTGCTCTGTCTCCACCGCGAGCACCTTGTGGCATTGCACGGTTTTATCAAGAAGACACGGATGGCACCTCATGAGGATTTGGCATTGGCCCGGAAGCGCCAGAAGGAGTTGGAGCCATGAGCAAGAAACACATGGGTTCGAGTATTGATGATTTCCTCAAGGAGGAAGGCATCTTTGAAGAGGCGCAAGCCCAGGCGATTAAGGAAGTCGTCGCGTGGCAACTCACCCAGGCGATGAAGAACAAGAAAATATCCAAATCGCGCATGGCGACGCTGCTCAAAACAAGCCGTACACAGGTTGACCGTCTGCTTGATCCGAAAAACGACATCACGCTCTCCAGCCTGCAACGGGCAGCGGCCATGGTTGGGCGCCGGGTATCGATTGAGTTGGTGTAGAAAGCCACGAGTGTCCGCAAGGCCTTTCGCCGTAGGGGGATCCGTCAGCCGACGGACCGCCCCCCTGGTTCCGCATTCACCCTGCGGAACACCAGGTAGCCGGTAGCCGCGGTCAGCGCCTTCCTGACTGCGGGTTCTTCTTTGCAAAAACGTGAACTTCCGGTGAGGATCAGGCGCTTCGAATTGGGGATGCACGTGTGAGAAAAGCCCACAGTCAGAAATTCGCTGACTGTGGCTACGAGCTCCCCGCCTAAGGGCAGATCATACCGCTCAACGTCTTGGAGATTCACGCGCTCCCGCACGTCTTGACGAGCGAAGATGTGATGGCTCCCGCTCACCCTGGAAAGATGAAATCCGAAGGCGCGCGCCAGCGCGCAGGACTGGGCGTGATTTTCTGAAGGCGGGAGGAAGTGGGTCGCCGCGATCGAGGCAGGACTCGACGATCCTTCGCGCCAGTCCCTGGGCAATCTCCACCGCTTCCGTGACGCTGCGCCCCTCGGCGACCAAGCCGGGCACATCGGGGCTCGTTGCCACGAAGCCGCCTTCTTCCAGTGATTCAATGCGCAACCGGATCGGAACTTCGTCCACGGGTGCGACCCTTTCCTGACGTTTTCCCTTTGGCATGGTTTGGCTCCCTAGCGACGGTTGTAATTCTAACACACGTCAGCACTACCACGGGCCGACGGGGAATTGCTATCTTAACTGCAAGGGCTTTACCGCAGAGGCGCGGAGGCGCTGAGAAAAGAATACGGCGACGGGACAGTACACAGGCTCAAAACCTGCGACTCTTCACTTTTGCCTTTTGCGCTTTGCCTTTTGATTTTCTCTTGCTGCTCTGCGCCTCAGCGCCTCTGCGGTGAATAGCGCTTCCCTGCAAAAGCCACAAATTGCAAAGAGAGACGCCTGCCCTCGGGTTCGGGACCGCGAGTCGAGGGAAGTGCCGCGGACCTCAACGGCGGAGGTCCGCGCTACGGTTGCTCTTGCTTCTCAGCGCCTCCGCGCCTCTGCGGTGAAAATGAAGTAGGCTCTAGCCATGGCTTAATTCCCTTGACAAGAGTATCGATATGGTATACAGTGAAGCATCGTTTGAACGTAGGCGCCCCCCATGTCCCTGGTAAAGCCCCGCGTCATGACTCCCGCCCGCTGGACCGCCAACCACCGCAACGCCCGGAAATCCACCGCCCCCCTGAGTTTGCGAAGCTCATTGATGTTCACTTCAAGATGGAGATGGAAGACCGCGCTTATACTCAGCGAGAGTGGCGACGGTGTGTCCAGCAAGCCTTGCGCGAGCCCGAGCGAAGCCTAGAAGCTATTGAAAACAATGGGTCAAGCCAAAGCCAAAATATCGTAAAGCTGACAACTTGTTGAAATTACATAACTTACCTGTATTTCCCCTAATGTTATAGAAAATAAATATAGTTAGTCAACGCACGGACGCAAGGGTGAATTCAAAATTCAAAATTCAAGACCTCCGACCCCACGATTTGGTCCGTCTTTCCCCATCCTCTGACGTGAATCCCCCCAATTTTCTGCAAGTGTTTGAAAGTAAATGCGCTACAGGGCTTGCCAGGAGTTGCCCGGGGTGCGCTTCAGGGTCCGAAGTTCGGAAGGGGAGATTCAGGATTGCAAATCGAATTTGAGATTTCAGACCGGCAAATCACCCAATGAACCGACGAGCCAATGGCGGGACCCTCCAACGGTGAGATGGCAATACGACCCGATAGCTGATCGCCCACCTGTTCGGGTTTTTGTGATATCCTGCCGGATTCGTTTCAGCCGCACTTCTTGCGGTGTGGGCGCCCCTCTGGAAGGGGAAACGATTGTTGATGTTTCACGCCAGTTCCAACCACACTGGCTGCGTCATTGCGCCCTATGCGCAGCCTGCAAATCTTAATTGAATCGCCTTCAGCTCTTTGCGGTTCATCTGGAGACATAGAATGCCTGATTATCGCTATCTTCTTTCCGAACGGGATATTCCCAAAACCTGGTACAACGTCGTGCCTGACCTACCGTCGCCCATGGCTCCGCCCTTGCATCCCGGCACAATGCAACCGGCGGGCCCGCAGGATTTGGCCGCCATCTTCCCCAATGCCCTGATTGAGCAGGAAATGACGGCGGCACAGAACATTCCCATTCCTGACCCGGTTCTTGACATCCTGCGGCTGTGGCGGCCCACCCCGCTGCATCGCGCGATTCGGTTGGAGAAGGCGCTGGGAACTCCCGCCAAGATCTTCTTCAAGAACGAAGGAGTCTCACCCGCCGGAAGCCACAAGCCCAACACGGCGATCGCGCAGGCCTATTACAACAAGGCCGCGGGCGTCAAACGCCTGACCACGGAGACCGGCGCCGGACAGTGGGGCAGTGCGCTTGCGCTTGCGTGCAGCGTGTTCGGCATGGAGTGCATGGTCTACATGGTGAAGTGCAGCTTCTACCAGAAACCGCATCGCCGCACGATGATGGAATGCTGGGGTGCGAGGTGCGTTCCTTCTCCCAGCGACCTGACGCAAGCCGGACGGAGGGTCCTTGCCGAAGACCCGGAAACGCCCGGCAGCCTCGGAATCGCCATCAGCGAAGCGGTGGAAGACGCCGCCGGCCGCAAGGACACCAACTATTCGCTGGGCAGCGTGCTGAACCATGTGATGCTGCACCAAACCGTGATTGGGCAGGAAGCCATTGCGCAGATGAAACTCGCCGGAGCTTCCCCCGACATCGTCATTGGCTGCTGCGGGGGCGGAAGTAATTTCGCGGGCCTGGCATTCCCGTTTGTGCCGGTAAAGGCCGCGGGTAAGGACATCCGCCTGATCGGCGTGGAGCCGGCTGCGTGCCCCACGATGACCAAGGGCATTTACGCTTACGACTTCGGCGATAAGAGCGGCATGACTCCCATGCTGAAGATGGATACGCTGGGGCACGACTTCGTTCCACCGGGAATCCACGCGGGCGGCCTGCGCTACCACGGTATGTCTCCCCTGGTAAGCCTGCTGCATCGTGAGGGCATTGTGGAGGCGGCAAGCTATCCGCAATTGAAGTGCTTTGAAGCCGCGCTGGCGTTTGCGCGCGCCGAAGGCCTGATCGTGGCGCCGGAGACATCCCATGCCATCTGCTGCGTGGTGGACGAAGCGCTGAAAGCCAAGGAAGAGGGTAAGGAGAAGACCATCCTCTTCAACCTCAGCGGGCATGGACACTTTGATATGGCCGCGTACGAGAAGTATTTTGCCGGCGAGCTCTTTGATTACGAA
>CAYTMD010000110.1:0-14788 GCA_964438685.1 uncultured Acidobacteriota bacterium | reverse complement strand
CAGAACGCGGAGCCGCGTGGTCCATTGGGAGCGGCTGCTAATTTGGACAAGCTTGGGCAAGCCCCCCCACATCGCGCGCCTAACGTTTGCTAAAAAACAAAAGTCTGTGAACGTGCAATACAGATGGCGTTCCATTGATTGAGTAGACATGCAGTGCCACGCCACAGCGGGGGCTTTGACGCCGAAGAACTCCTCGCCGCAATACGCGCGGTTGTTATAAAATGCGCCTTCACCCAAGATATGAAAGGAAAGAGTCTGCCCCGTGGTTTTAGCGCCCGACCCGCAAAGTTCCGCCCACCGCCAGCAACTTTCCGCGAGGATTATCGAACCCGCTTGCGTGGTCGTCCCCGCGGGAGATTTTCTGATGGGTTGCGACCAAGGCCGCGATGAGGAACGCCCCGCCCATCGGGTTTGGGTGGATAGCTTTGCGATGGCGATTCACCAGGTTCGCAACCGGGACTTTGCCGTTTTCATGGAAGCCACCGGACACCCGGCGCCGCCCAATTGGGGGCAAGCCAACTTCAACGATCCCGACAATCCAGTGGTTTCCGTCAATTGGTTCGAAGCAAAAAAGTACTGCGAGTGGCTGGCGGGATTGACCGGCCGCCCTTATCGCCTGCCCACCGAAGCGGAATGGGAACGCGCGGCGCGCGGCGGCGAAGAGGGCTGGCTTTACCCTTGGGGCAATGACCCGCCCCCATCACGCGCCGAATATCAACAACGCTGGGGCGGAGAGGTGCCGGGACCGCTGCCGGTGGGACGCGGTGAACCGAATTCCTACGGAATTTACGATCTCTGCGAAAATGTGCATGAGTGGTGCGCGGATTTTTACCAGGCGGATTACTACGCAAAGTCGCCCCGGCACAATCCCTCGGGCCCCGCGGCGAGTGAACGCAAAGCTTCACGCGGAGGATCCTGGCGACACCACATTAAGGTGAGCCGCGTCGCCGCTCGCTCCAGCATTCCCCCGGGATTCCAGTATGCCGACTATGGCTTCCGCGTGGTCCGCGAACACCGCGAGGAGAAAGTAGCAGGCGGAGAGCAGTAGGCAGAAGATGGGGGCCTCCAGGCTGAGGCTAATCCGTAGGGAGATCCCCCGGCTCTGCCGGGGAGACGGCCAGGGTTTGACATCTTCTGGAGTAATGGTTCGTCGGCAGGGCAAAAGACCCCTCACCCGTCCCGCGCCCGCTGGTGAAAGCACGCGGCGCGGTCCACCCTCTCCCCTCGGAGAGGGCTGTGGTCTTCTTGGTGTGCCCTCGCGCACTTCGATTATTGCCCTCTCCCTGGGGAAGTGGGAAATGCCGATTTTCAGCGCGCCAGTGCGCGCGATGATTTTCTCCCTCTCCGAGGGGAGAGGGTGGCCGAGGGACGAGGTCGGGTGAGGGGTCCCTTTGACGGGCCAGCCACCATATGGCCTCCGGCTTTGCCGAAGGACGATTATTTGTGGCAGACCCACTGTCCACAGGAGGCTTAGTGATACGACGTGATTTCCTGGCACGACTCACTGCGAGTGCCGCCACAGCGGCGCTCGGACACGGAGGAATGCGATTCGCTGATGCCGCCCAGAACCGCGCGGCCACAAGGACATTTTCCAAGTTGGAGCGAATTTCCATTTCCACGTGGAGTCTCCACAATTATTTCCGCGTAACGCGTCGCGAGGATTTCAACCTGCCTGGCCCCATGCTGTCGTTGCTCGACTTCCCCGCATTGATCGCGGACAGGTACAACGTGCATCACTTTGAGTTTTGTGCAGTCCACTTTGCCTCCACGGAGCCGGCTTATTTGCGTGAGGTCAAGTATGCCCTGCTGCACACGCGTTCAACCGTCGTGAACATGCCCCTGGACATCAAGGAGAGTGCCACCTTTTCCGACCCGGACCGGGAAGCGCGCATGGCATCCATTGACGCCGTCAAGCATTGGGTGGACGTTGCGCACCAGTTGGGTGCAACGTCCGTGCGTGTCGATCCCGGCAAGGTGGACCCCACAAATCTGGCGCGCACTGCCGATTCGTACAAAACCGTCGCGGCGTACGCCCAAGCCAGGGGGATCCATGTGATCATTGAGAACCTTCATGGCTACGGCACCGGCCGACCGGAAGAACTGGTGCAGCTCATCAAACTCATTGGCGCCGGGCGCGTCGGTTCGCTGCCGGACTTCGGCAATTTTCCGGATGAAGCCACACGCGAAAGGGGATTGAAGATGCTCTTTCCTTACGCACAAGTGGTGTGCCATACCAAGGGCCTCGAATTCGACGCGGACGGTGCGGAGACCAGGTACGACTTTCCCAAGGCTATGGAGATTTCCAAGAAGGCGGGATTTCGTGGATTCTATTCGATTGAATTCGACGGCCCCGGCGATCCTTATGTCGGCATCCAGAAAACGGTGGATGAACTGCTGAAGTATTTGTGAATATGCTGCCGCCAGAGTGGGGTAAGGCACGGAAAGACGCGCAACGACGTGCGAGCCCGCCCAGCAGGGTGTCGGCACAGTCGGAGAGAGAGAAGTAATATCACGACTCGATCGTCGCGTTCCTATCGGAACTCCTTCCCCTTTGGGAATTGCCCTCAAACATGGAGGAGATTTTCCATCGCCGGAAGAGCCCAGAGATCCCGCTCCTCCCAGGTTTTCTTCTCATCCTGTACATCATGTCAATCCATGTGGATACTCCCTGTCAACACGTTTGACAATAAACGCGACGAGCGGCTACAATCCGCCGCCAGATGGGAAACTAACTTGGAAAGCTACGCTCGGCCTGGAACATCCTTCGCAATAAACCCCATGTTTATCTCCGGTCGCGATCCCCAGCACTCACGAAATGAGGCCCTATGATCCCCCCATTTTCCTTACTGAAAGGGTGTACCGCCAAACTGCGTGCTGGGATTGGGCAGGTTATTCTTGGAGTCGCATTTGCCTGTTTCATTTTCCCTTTTATTTTTGATTTGGCATCTCGAGACCGCGCGATTTCCGCGATCCTCCTGCCTACAGACGCTGAACTCCGGGAGGGGTTCGCGAATCCTCCCCTGACCGCTCGAACCATGGTCCGCTGGTGGTGGCCTGGGGGAGACGTGACGGACGAAGAAATCTCTCGCGAGATGCGCCTGATGAAGGAAGCAGGCATTGGAGGCGTGGAGATTCAGTCTTTCAAAATTGGACTCAATCCCAAACCCGCCCCCGACGTGGAAGCGCGCGTAAACAGCTTTTTGTCACCGGAGTGGTTTGGCCACGTCAAGCACGCTATTGAAGAGGGCCGGCGGCTGGGGATGATCGTTGACCTTACGTTTGGCTCCGGCTGGCCTTTTGGCGGGCCGCACATTCCTCCCGAATTGGGCGCCAAAACCTTGGATGTGGAAATGACTCCCGTGAAAGGCTCTTCTCACTTTCAGGGGAAAATTCCCTGGGTGGCGCCGGAACCCATTCCGCCGCCGGAGATCCACTATCCGTTTGTCCCGCGAGACCCGAATTTGTTCAAACTGGTTGCAGTGATCGCGGTGCGGGGAACGGCGCCGGAGACACAGCAGGTCTCTTCGCCAGCGCCCTCATGGCGGCCGCCCCGGCTTGTCGTGACGCGCTCTGGCCAGGTGGACCCGCAGTCGGCCATGGTGCTAACACCCAAGGTAACGCCCGACCACAGCTTGAACTGGGAGGTCCCGGAAGGAAACTGGCTGCTTTTCAGTTTCATCCAGGTTCCCACCGGCCAGCAAGTGACGGGAGGAGCAGGGCGAGGCACGCAGTACGTGCTGGATCACCTGAGCGAGGCTGCACTTCAGAAGCACATTGACGCCATCGGGGAGGCCGGCAAAAAGTATTTTGGCGACGAATACGGAAAGGGCTTGCGCGCGATCTTTTGCGACAGCCTGGAAGTGAGAGGTTACAACTCTTATTGGGACGACGATTTTCTGGAGCAATTTCGCCGGCTGCGCGGTTATGATCTGACGCCCTATCTGCCCCTGTTCAAACATCCAGGCTACGGTGATGTCTACGCCAATTACTCCTCCCTGCCGCTTTACGATGCCCCGGAAATCGGCAAGCGCATCAGGCACGACTACTGGGAAACGGTCGCTGATGTAATGACCGCCAACTTCTACGAACCGCTGATTGACTGGGCGCGAAAGAACCATCTCCAAACGCGCATCCAGGCACACGGCTCACCGACCAACAACCTCAAGGTCTATGGCCTCTCGGACATTCCGGAAACCGAGGATTTGTACGCCTCGGGTGAATACGGTTTTCTGAAGTTAGCGTCTTCGGGCGGGCACCTCTACGGACGCAATATCATCTCCAGCGAAAGCTTTGTGTGGTGGAACCATGACTACGACACCACGCCGGAGAAAATCAAGCGTTACGCCGATGAACTGCTGACGGCCGGCGTCAATGAGATCGTTTACCACGGCTTTCCGTATGAGTACATGGACCGGCCGGACCCTGGATGGTATCCCTTCGCATCAAGTTTTGATCTCAACGCCACTTATTCCTCGCCCATGAACTTTCATAACCCCTTCTGGGAATACTTGCGGCCGCTCAATGACTACATGGCGCGTATCCAGTACCTTTCACAGACCAGCCATTTCGTGGCGCCCGTCGCTCTCTATAACCACCACAACAATTTCCCGAGCGGGCCGATGGGCGACGATTACCCGCTGGAATATTCGCTGATGGCAAATGGCTATAACTTCGACTTCATCAATGAAGACATCCTGGTGAATAGCGCCAGAGTCGTCAACCACGAACTTCAGACCCCCGGCAGCACTTACAAAGTCCTGATTTTGAGGAATGAGAGCAGCCTGACGTTGGCGTTGGTTCGCAAGCTCCACCAGTTCGCGCAGCAGGGTTTGCCGGTGGTGTTCGTGGAAACCGCCCCCGTGGAGGAAATCGGCTTTCTCAACTATGCTGCAAATGGCCGGGAAATCCGCCAGTTGGTCACGGAAATGTTGGGCGGGACGCCACCGGAAAGTGTGGGCGCAGGCGCGGACAGAAAGAACGGCACCACACTCTTTGTTAGGGATTTCGCGCGCGTCCCCGGTCTTCTGGAGAGTTCGCTCGGGGTCCGTCCCAATCTCCACTTTGCCTCGCCGCAGCCCGATATTTACTTCGCGCAGTTTGATCACGGGCCGGTCCGATTCTATTTCCTGCGCAATCCCAAGCAGGAACCGCAGGACATGCGCATCGTGCTGGATGGCACGGGAGCGCCAGAGATTTGGGATCCGTGGACGGGCAAAATCACTAAGGCTGGCCGTTACATCCAAAAGGCGGGCGATACGGCCATGGATATTCATCTCGATTCCTACGGTTCCATCCTGGTGGCGCTGGGCGGAGCGGCGGAAGAGGTGCACGTCCTCAGCAGCAACTTTGGAGATTTGCGGGAAGTCAATGGCCACCTCCACGGCGCTGCGGATAAGCCGGGAATGTACCGCGCCACAATGAGTGATGGACAGACGGTGCAGGCAAGTATAGCCGAGGGTGAAATCCCTCCCCCTCTCACGCTGGGGCCGGGCTGGTTCCTGACGGGCACGGGCAAAGATAAGGATGGAAAGGAAAGCACTCAGGAAGTTTACCCGGCTGAGCTCAAGGATTGGACCGCGCTGCCGGGCTTCCGCCAGTTCTCCGGCAAAGGCCGCTACACACTCGATTTTCAGCTTGCGAAACAATTTCTTAAAACGGGCTTGGTGTGGGACCTGGACCTCGGCGAAGTCCATGACGTGGCGGAGGTGTGGATCAACGGGCGCAAGGTGGCAACCCTGCTGCTCCGCCTCTACCGGGTGGACGCAACTCCCTATCTTCAGGCAGGCGTCAACCATCTGGAGATTGTCGTCACGAATACGCTTCGCAACCGGCTCGTGGGGGACGGGCTGAGCGGCGATCCGAACTTCATAGTCTTCAAGAACAGGATGTTTTATCTTCCCTCGGGGATGGTAGGCCCGGTCCGGTTGGTACCAAGCCGCGCCGTGGATTTACGGTAGTGGCCTTCAATGAACGGACGTGGATCGCCAATTCCCGAAGTAGGGGCACAAGGCCTTGTGCCCCTACAACGACAAGGACCCTTCGTCGCCCGTGTGAAGAGTTAGCGTGCGAGGGCGCCCCTTTGGAGGCTGGCTTTGCACCGGTGCCGCCAGCACCTTCGGTGTCCAGCAAAAGATGGGGAAGACGGAAGAGCAAATTTAGGGAGGCATTCATGTTAACAAGACGCAAGCTGTTGGACCTTATGGGCAAAGGGATTGTGATGGCGGGGCCCGCCGGGGCGGTGATAACCGGTGCGGGCGCGATGGGGGCTTCTGCCTTCGCCCAGGATGTCGCCGAGCCTGCCATGTCGAAGCCATCGACTTCCCCCGCCGTGCCGGGCGAGAACGAATCCCGCCTGCCACCGCGCTTCCATGACGGCCGCGACTGGTTCATGGAGAAACGCTTTGGCTTGTTTGTGACTTGGGGAATCTACGCCGTGGCCGGCTACCACGAGCAGCACATGTATCGCAAGGAGATGACGCGGGAGGAATACCTGCCCTTCATGCATCAGTTCAACCCCACCAAATTCGATCCCGACGCCTGGCTGGATTTGGCCCAACAAGCCGGGATGGAGTACGTGGTTTTTGTCACCAAGCATATCGACGGCTTCTGCATGTGGAACACGCACGAGACAACCTACAACATCATGAACACGCCCTATGGCAAAGACACGCTAAAGATGTTGGCCGACGCCTGCCATCGCCGGAAAGTTCCGCTTTGCCTGTACTATTCCATTGTGGACGAGCACCAGCCCAACTATCCGACGGCGGGACGTCCTTATGAACTTCCGGCGCCGCCTCCCGGGGACGAACCCGACATGGAGAAGTACGTGGCGTTCGTGAAACGGCAGGTGCGGGAACTTTGCACCAACTACGGTGAAATCCACGGGTTCTGGTGGGATGCCTTTGAGCTGGGGCTTAAGGATCCATCCTTTAACGAGCTGATTCGCTCGCTTCAACCCAAGGCGGTTATCAATAACCGGGGCTTCGACGAGGGCGACTACAGTACGCCGGAGCGCGACTGGGACAACTCCGTGAACACCGAATTGTCTTTCCGCAAAAGGGTGGAAGCGTGCCAGTCCGTGGGATTCCAGAGTTGGAGCTACCGCATCGACGAGGACTACTACTCGACGGCCCACTTAATCCGCAGCATTCAGAAGATCCTGGCCAAAAGCGGGAATTACGTGCTCAGCGTGGGGCCCAAGGGCGACGGAACGATCCCCGAGGAAGCCGCCTCCATCCTTCGGCAAATCGGCAAGTGGTACAAGCCGGTAAAGGAGTCGCTGGTGGGCGTGGAGCCCGCCGGCATGATGACCAGGAATCGCGACGTGCTGCTGACCCAGCGAGGCGACACACTGTATATTCACGCTTTCAAGGAACAGGAAATTCCCGCCATCTACTTATTTCCTATTGCCACATTGCCGCGACGTGCAACGCTGCTGAATACAGGGGAAAAAGTCGAGTGCGAGATTCTGGCTACACCCCGGCTGGCACAGCAAAAGCCCAATCACTGTCTGCGCTTGAAGAATCTGCCGGTGAGCGGACCCGCGAGCGTGGGTCTGGTGGTGAAACTTGAGTTTGACCACCTTGCGGCGTGACGGCAGGAGGAAGGCAAAAGGCAAAGCGCAAAAGTTAATGCCGGTGCATGGTCGCGAATAGCAGGCGTGGCGCCGTGGGGAATTCACGAACCATCCACACCCCAGCGGGTAACGATGCGGCGATTTTAATTTACTTCCCTCGCCCCTTTGGGGGAGAGGGTGGACCGCAACCGGCGCTTTCACCAGCCGGCGCGGGCCGGGTGAGGGGGTCAAAACGGTACGGCCTCATCCCATCTTGACCAAGAGCGATCAGCCTTGCGGTTGCTCCTCTTCCCCAAAGGGGCGAGGGAAAAAGACTTCTCATTTCACGGAGGCATTCATGTTATCAAGACGCAAGCTGCTGGACCTTGTAGGCAAAGGAATTGTGATGGCAGGGCCGGCCGGCGCCCTGATGAATGGTGCGAATGCCGCCGCTTCTCCCGATGAGCACGCCGAACCGGCGAAGCCGAAGCCGTCCACTCCAACCGAACCACCGGTAGAGAATTACGTGCGCCGTCCGCCGCGCTTTAACGATGGCCGCGACTGGTTCATGCAAAAGCGGTTCGGCTTGTTTACCCACTGGGGCATCTACTCCGTGGGCGAATGGGACACCGTGGAGATGTACATGAAGGGGATGACGCGCGCCGAGTACGCGCCCTACATGCACAAATTCAATCCCGTCAAATTCAACCCCGACGCGTGGTTGGATTTGTGCGAACAAGCAGGCATGGAGTACATCACCTTCACCAGCAAGCACACCGACGGCTTCTGCATGTGGAACACGCGAGAGACCAGCTACAACATCATGAACACGCCCTATGGCAAAGACACTCTGAAGATGCTGGCGGACGCATGCCATCGGCGGAAATTCCCGCTGTGCCTTTATCATTCGGTGGCGGATGAGCACAACCCGATCTACCCCACCGCGGGCCGGCCGTACGAACTGGCCGCTCCCGAACCCGGCGACGAACCCGACAAGGAAAAGTACCTGGCCCTGTTGAAGCGCCAGGTGCAGGAACTGTGCACCAATTATGGCGAAATCCACGGCTTTTGGTGGGATGGCAATGTGATGGGCTATAAAGATCCAGCCTACAACAATATGATTCGCTCGCTTCAACCCAACGCGGTGATCAACAACCGCGGATTCGACGACGGCGACTTTGGCACGCCGGAACGCGATTGGGACAACTCCGTGAACACCGAACTCTCCTTCCAAAAGCGGACCGAAGCGTGCCAGTCCGTGGGGTACCAGAGTTGGGGTTACCGCGTGGGCGAGGACTACTACTCCCTTCCCTACTTGATCCGGAGCATTCACAAGGTCATGGCCAAGGGCGGAAATTACCTGCTCAACGTGGGCCCCAAACCCGACGGTACGATTCCGGAAGAAGCCGCAACCCTGCTGCGCCAGATCGGCAAATGGTATAAGTCGGTGAAGGAGTCTCTGTTGGATGTGGATGCCGCCAGTATGATGACCAGGAATCGCAACGTGCTGCTGACCCAGCGCGGCGACACACTCTACGTCCACCTGTTCAAGGAGCAGGAAATCCCCGCCATCTACTTGACCCCCATTGGCACGCTGCCGCGACGGGCAACGCTGCTGAATACGGGGCAAAAAGTTGAGTGCGAGATTATGGCCCCACCCCGGCTGGCGCTGCAAAAGCCCAATCACTGCTTGCGCTTGAAGAATCTGCCGGTCAGCGGTCCCACCTGTGTTGGCCTGGTGGTAAAGCTCGAGTTTGACCACCTCGCCGTGTAGCGCTGGGCTTTAGCCCGGCATGTGGACAACGTAGCGGCGGGTTTACCCCGCCACCGATGGCGGCGTAAAGCCGCCGTTACGATTCTCGCGGCGTGACAGCAAGAGCAAGGCAAAAGGCAAAGTGCAAAAGGCAAAATGCAAAAGTGAACAGCCTTTACCGTTTGGGTTGGAACTACGCCACCACTGTTTGGTTTGAGATTACATCCCTCGCCCCCTTGGGGGAGAGGGTGGCCCGCAACCGGCGCTTTCACCAGTCGGGGCGGGAAGGGGGCACCACGTTCTGTTTGTTGTGGGGGTGAGGGGGTCAAAATCATGGGGCTGATAATGAAGCTTGAGTCTGACCACCTCGCGTCGTAGGGCCGAACAGAACCTGTCCCGACGTCTATCCAAAATTGCCCGGAAAGAAGGTCTCATGTCCCGATTGTTTTCGTCCCTGAATAACCGCACAACCAGCCTCGGGGGAAGGAGTTGGCGCGTTGTTTTGGGAACCGTGGTTACCGGCGGCATTCTTCTACTCAGTTTTAATGCCATATTTCCAAGTTATACGGTTACCGCCAGCCCACGCCCCACAGACGCAGAACTCCGGGAGGGTTTCCAGAATCCTCCCACATCCGCCCGGACCATGGTCCGTTGGTGGTGGCCGGGCGGGGACGTGACGGACGGGGAAATCTCCCGCGAATTGCGCATGATGAAGGAAGCCGGAATTGGCGGCGTGGAGATTCAATCCTTCAAAATAGGACTGAACCCCAATCCCGCTCCCCATGTGGAAGCACGGGTTGACAGCGTTTTCTCCCCGGAATGGTTCGGCCATGTCAAGCATGCCATTGAAGAAGGCCGGCGGCTGGGGATGATGGTGGATCTTACCTTAGGCTCCGGATGGCCTTTTGGCGGCCCGCACATTCCTCCGGAACTTGGCGCCAAGAAGTTGGATATGGAAATGGCGCCGCTTACCGGCCCCTCCGACTTTCAGAGCGAGATTCCGTGGGTGCCGCATCAGGCGCCCCTTCAGACTTGGGGCCAAAGCCAACCCCCGGACCCGAAACTGTATAAACTGGTTGCCGTGGAGGCCATCCGCTGGACCCCGCCTGTGTACGCAGAGCCTCAATCCTCCGCGGGGCGGGCAGACCGAACCATAACGCGGTCCGGCCAACTCGACCTGCAATCCACCGTCATCTTGACGAGCCAAGTAAAACCTGACAACACGCTGCAATGGAAAGTCCCGGATGGAAATTGGCTGCTCTTTAGTCTCATCCAGGTGCCCACCGCCCAACAAGTAACCGGCGGTGCGGAAGCAGGCACGCAGTACGTACTGGATCACCTGAGTAAGGCCGCGCTGCAAAAGCACATTGACGCCATCGGCGAGGCCGGCAAGAAGTATTATGGCGACCAGTACGGGAAGGGCCTGCGGGCGATCTTTTGTGACAGCCTGGAAGTGGTTGGCGACAACGCCTTCTGGAGCGACGATTTCCTGGCGGAATTTCAGAAGTTGCGCGGTTATGATCTGACGCCCTACCTGCCCTTGTTCAAGCTGCCCCGCAGCAGTAACGCCGCGCCCGAGGCCACCGCGCTGCCGTTGTACGACGCGCCGGAAGTTGGTGAGCGCATCCGGCACGACTACTGGGAAACCGTCGCGGATGTGATGACTGCCAATTTCTACCAGCCCATGATTGACTGGGCGCGGCAGAACCACCTGCAAGCCCGCATCCAGGCGCACGGCTCTCCCACCAACATCCTGAAGATCTACGGCCACTCGGACATTCCGGAGACGGAGGACCTATACGATTACGGCAACTACGACTTCCTCAAGTTCGCCTCTTCCGGCGCGCACCTTTATGGGCGCAACATTACCAGCAGCGAGAGCTTCGTCTGGGGAGACCACGATTACGAAACCACACCGGAAAAGATCAAGATCTATGCCGATGAGCTGTTGACGGCCGGGGTCAATGAGATCATTTACCACGGTTTTCCCTACGAGTACATGGATCGGCCGGAACCCGGATGGCACCCCTTCTCGTCGATCTATCACCCCAACCGGACTTTTTCTACGCACATGAATTCCCATAACCCCTTCTGGGAATACCTGCGGCCGATCAACGACTACATGGCCCGCATCCAGTACATTTCTCAGAATAGCCACTTTGTTGCGCCGGTGGCCCTCTACAGCCACTGCAACAGTTATCCGTGCGGGCCGACCGACGAGGATGTCCCGCTGGAATATTCCTTGATGGCTAACGGTTACAACTTTGATTTCATCAACGAAGATATCCTGGTGAATAAATCCAGTGTAGTTAATCATGAGCTGCACACCCCCGGCAGCACCTATAAGGCCTTGGTCCTGAAAAACGAGACCCGCCTGACCCTGGCGCTGGTTCGCAAGCTCCGCCAGTTTGCACAGGAAGGGCTTCCAATAGTCTTTGTGGAGGCAGTCCCCACGGAAGAAATTGGATTCCTCAACTACGCCGCCAACGGCCGGGAAATCCGGCAAAACGTCAGCGAGATGCTGGGCGGGGCATCGCCGGAAACCGTAGCCGCAAGCGCGGATAAGAAGAACGGGACCGCGCTCTTCGTCAAAGATGCCACGCGCGTCCCTGATTTGCTGAGCGGTTCGCTGGGGGTGCATCCCAATCTTCTTTTTGAGTCGCCACAGCCGTATATCTATTTCGCGCAATTCGACCACGGCTCGACCCGTTTCTATTTCCTGCGCAATCCCAAGCCGGAGGCACAGGAGGCAAGGGTGGTGTTCCCCGGCCCGGGAACGCCGGAAATCTGGAATGCGTGGACGGGCCAGATCTCCAGCGCCCCCCAATACGCGCCGGTTCCGGGCGGCACGGCGATAGACATCCACCTTGACCCCTACGCTTCGGTTCTCGTGGCGTTCGGCCAATCCCAGGAAAAGCTGCACGTTCTAACCACGAATTTTGAGGAAGTGCAGGAAAGCAACGGACGCCTTATCGGGCTGGCCAGGCATTTCGGCCCGCATTTTGCGGCGATGAGTAACGGGAACGGGGTGGACAGGGATGCCCACGAGGTGGGATTCCTTCGGGCGCTGCCCCTCGGTCCCAACTGGTTCCTCAGGGCCGTGGGCAAAGACAAGAACGGAGCGGAATACACTCGGGAAATCCACTCCGCCGACTTGCAGGACTGGGCGCTGGGACAAAGTTTGCGTACCTTCTCCGGCAAGGGCCACTACACGCTCGATTTCCAGATGGAAGAGGGGTTTCTAAAACCCGGTTTGGCGTGGAACCTGGACCTGGGCGAGGTGCATGACGTGGCGGAGGTGTGGATCAACGGGCGCCATGCGGGAACTCTGCTGCTGCGCCCCTACCGGGTGGACGCGACTTCCTATCTTCAGGCGGGCACGAACCATCTGGAGATCATCGTCACCAATACCCTTCGCAACCGGTTGGTGGGCGATGGGAAGGAGGGCGATCCGAACTTTGTCGTCTTTAAGAACAGGATGTTCTATCTTCCCTCGGGGATGGTGGGACCGGTGCGGTTGGTGCCGAGCCTCGCCGTCGATCTCCAATAGCGCGCGGACCACTGGCCAATTGAACCCAAGGGCCCAGCCGGTGGCAGGGCTTTTCTTGCCAACTTCCTTCGGAGGTTTTTTCTGAGAATCAAACTCGCTGTTTTGGCGTTTGTCATCTCGACGATTTCAACCGTTTATGGCCAGCAGCTTGACCCTGCCCTTCAATCCGCCACCATCATTGGCAGCGAATCCCTGGTCACGCCCAACATCGTTTACAAAAGGGCCAATGGATTCGACATAAAACTGGATGTCATCACTGCCGTACCACGCTCTCAAATCAGGCCGACGCTCATCTACATTCACGGGGGCGGCTGGATTCACGGAAGCAAGGAGCAGTACAGCCTTTGGCCGCTGCCCTTTCTTGCCCGGGGAATGAACGTGGTCAACGTCGAGTATCGCATGGCCGGCGACGCACTGGCCCCCGCCGCCGTCGAGGACTGCCGCTGCGCGCTGCGCTGGGTCTACAAACGCGCCAAGGATTACGGGTTCGACACCACAAAGCTGGTGGTTGCCGGCCATTCGGCGGGGGGTCACCTTAGCCTCATGACGGGGATGCTCGACCCAAGCGCGGGATTTGACAATGAATGTCCGGGGAAGGAAGAGCTGAAAGTGGCGGCCATTGTCAACTTCTATGGAGTCACCGATGTTGCCGAAGTGCTCGATGGCCCGAAACGCCAGGATTGGGCCGTAATGTGGCTGGGGGCCTTGCCCGACCGGATGGAACTGGCCCGGCGCCTGTCACCTCTCACCTATGTTCGCAGCGGGCTGCCTCCCATCATTACGCTTCACGGTGATGGCGACCCCGTGGTTCCCTCGGAGCAGGCGGTGCGCTTACACCAGGCACTCGATCACGTGGGCGTTCCCAACCAACTCGTGATGATTCCGGCCCACCAACACGGCGCCTGGACGCGTGAACAAAATCTCGCGGCAGAAGCGGCGGTATTTGATTTTCTTGAGAAGCACAACGTGCTGGCACACTGAGCCCCTTGCAGGCTCACTCCTCGATATATTTGTGGTAAAGCCCCATGTAGTAGGGCAGAAGGAAGGCCCCGCCATCGTTGAGGGTCATGCCGTCGCCGCCTTCATCAAGCTGCCAGGAATTGCCGCTCCGCTGGCCCACCGCGCGCTCATCAATTGGTAGCGCTTTGCCGTTCACCCGGTAGCCGGCAGCGCCGATCTTGCATCCCTGATTGAGACAATCGTGAAGGTGGACAATGTCCAGGCGATGGCTATTGGTGACGGGCCAGTTGATAAGGTCCAGCGGAAAGCGCATCAGCGTGTCCACCGACTCCTCCAGCCACGCATTATCTTTGGGCGAAAGATCATCTTTGCCAAAAGCGTCTTCAGTGATCTGCCCCGTACAACTGGCGGCATAAACAAAATCGAACAGCGGGTTCAGCCCGGGCCGTTCCCGCTGCCACTGCCGGTAAAGTGCCAGCGCGTAAGTCTGCCGCAAGATGGGGTCGGTCTCATAGCGGATGAGATTGTAATAGTTCAGGTAGGTCGTCTCATCCTCCACTGGATTGCCGGGGCCCATGCTCCCCTGGGGAATCAAAACATTCGCCGCGTAGGAATGCTGCTCAATCAGCCAGCGCGAGGCAGCCGCGAATCGGGCGTCGCCGGTGATGTGCGCAGCCACCTTAAGGTACGCCAGGATGCTCAGCGAGTTTGTGCCGCGCCGCTCCCGCCACGCGAAATCGTGGTTAAGACTTTCCGGGTTGAATTCGGCCCAGCGCGTCGGCCTGCCATCATGATCGACAAGCTGGAAGTTGTGATCGATCAGGTGCTCCGCCACCGCGGCAACGTGCTCGCGCACCCGGCCGCGTTCTTCTTCCGTGTCCGCGACAAGGTCGTAGTAGAGCGCGTAGAAAAAGAAGTGCCCATCCAGATCGTCCGCGCGAGTATCCGATTCCCAGTACCACTTCCCATC
>CAYTMD010000109.1:0-14978 GCA_964438685.1 uncultured Acidobacteriota bacterium | reverse complement strand
AAGGTGGGCCAATTTAAACCGCCGCAAATGGGCCAAAAGAAGTTGCCAAACTCACGAGAATGGCTATTACCGCATCGAGGTTGACCCTCAGGCTGGGGCCATCAAGAGCGTGTACGATAAACAGCTCAATCGCGAACTGGTCGATTCGACTAGTCCGTATCACTTCAACCAGTATCTCTACGTTTCGGGAGGCGACAACGGGACCCAGATCGTCAATCTGCGCAAGTCCATACCTCCCGCTGACCTGACGATAAGCGCTTCAGGCGGGGGCCGCGTAACCAGTGTCCGCAATACTCCCTTTGGGAAGATACTGACCTACGAGACGAGCGGCTCACACGCATCTTCGATCCAGACTGATGTACTGCTGTTTGACGGGGAAAAAAGGATCGAACTGGTCAACAGGGTGCGCAAGGAGCCTTCGAATGATAAGGAAGCCATGTACTTTGCCTTTCCGGCGGCGGTCGAACATCCCTCGTTTAGCTACGAGATCCAGAACGGCTGGGTTGATCCGGCGCACGACCTGCTGAAGGGAGCGAACGTTGCCTGGTTCACGGTGCAGCACTGGGTGAAGGTGGCGTCTGCTGACCTCAGCGTCGGGCTGGTTCCCATTGACTCGCCATTGGTGACGCTTGGCGACATTAATCGTGGCACCTGGCCGGAGAAGTTCGAGCCGAAGAGCGGAACCATCTTCTCCTACGTCCTGAACAATTACTGGCACACCAATTTTCGCAGGGTGCAGAGTGGTGACTTCACATTCCGTTACGCCTTGACCAGCGGGCGGGAAATTACCCCAGGGGCAATGGCCCGGCTGGGGCGGTCGGCGATGACCCCGATCGAGATCCGGCAACTGACTGCAAATGACAAGTTCGGGGACCCGGCCGAGCCGCTCACGCCCAATCCAACAAGCTTTCTTCAGGTGGACGCGCCCGATGTCGTCCTGGTCGATTGGAAAATAGCAGAGGACGGCCAGGGCACTATCGTGCGCTTGCTTGAGAGCGGAGGGCACTCCACAACGGCGAAGCTGAGTTTCCCGTTGTTCACAATCAACCAGGCGTGGCAGACAAACGCTGCCGAGGAGAACGAGTCGCAAGTGAACGTTGAGAATCACTCCCTGACGGTGACTCTGAAGCCTCACGGGATTGTGACCTTGCGGCTTGTCCGCGAGGGGATAAATCGATAACGAGAGCGCGAGCAGCCGGGATGGAGTATGCCGCACATCTGCCCGAACATGCCGCGAAGCCAGCGTTCCAGAAAGCAAGAGGCGGGCCTAAAGGGCGGAGCTATTGTCTATCGAACCGCCGCAATCCATATCTGAGGAACACAGAAACCGATGTCCTCTGCCGTCGCCTGTATCTGCAACGCCTCCACCAGCGTGGGGGATGCGGCATGGAACATTTGCCTCAGCTCTTCCACCGCCTCCGTGGGCGTATTCATTCGCCGGGTCCAGTCTGCGAAGTTCAGCGGGCGGCCATTTTCCGTGCAGTAGTCCACTTCCTCGAAACTAATGCGCAGCCCTGCGCCCGCAACCATTGCACGCCACTCACTGGGCCGATAATTCCGAACATGGGATCGATCGCGGAGCTTTTCAATCTGGTTCCACTGGCGATAAAGGGACTCGTCCTCCGGAGAGGTGCTATCCACGATGACCACTCTCGCTCCGGTTTTGGCAACGCGTGCCATCTCCTGGATTGCACCCTGCGCATCGGCAAAATGGTGCGGAGCCTGTCGAACGGTTACGATGTCAAACATGGAATCCGGAAAGGGCAGCCGCTCGGCAATTCCCTCTCTGGTAACGACGTTCGAAAGCCCACGGGTGGCTGCGTTTCGCTGGGTTTCCAGAAGCATCTCCCCGGTCATATCATAGGCAATCACCTTGGTCACGCAGGGGGCCAGAGCCAGTGCTACGTGTCCGGGCCCCGTGGCGATGTCCAAGGCCAAATCTCCCGGTTGCGGGCGCGCAAGTTCCACGACTTTTCGCAGCGCACCCGGATCACTGTGCACCCCACTGTGTGTGTAAGCTGCCGCAGCGGGACCAAACTGGGCGTGTACCCTGTCGTTTATTTCCGCTGCTGCACTTTGCCCTACACTTGGTTGCTTTGCCATTCTGGTCACCTCTGCAAACAACATAGAGGGTTGAAGCTATATCTGTCCAATATTGCCTGCATATCGTTTGATACATATAATATATGGCCATGGAGCTTCGCCATCTTCGATACTTTGTGGCAGTCGCGGAGGAGTTGAACTTCACCCGAGCGGCAGAACGATTGCATATTGCCCAGCCTCCTCTGAGCCAGCAGATTCGCCAATTCGAAGATGAATTGGGGGTGGAATTATTCCATCGCACCAAGCACCGCGTTCAACTGACGGATGCAGGCCGGGCGGTGCTGGCGGAGGCACAACGCACGCTTGCCCAGGCGAACAAGGTCGCGATTGTAGCCCGTCGAAGCGCGCAGGGTTTGGCCGGGGACCTCAATATCGGCTTTCCCAGCTCAGCACCCCACACTGTATTGCCGAAGATCCTGCGGGCTTTCCGTTCACAGTTCCCGGCGATAACCTTGAAGCTGCATGAACTCAGCACAGAGCAACAGCTCGAATGTTTGACGGCAGGAAGCATCGACGTCGGCTTCATCCGCTTGCCTGTCGAGAACGCGGACGCTTCCTTAATCGTGAAACCCATTTTGCGGGAAGCGCTCATATTAGCCGTCCCCAAGGGGCATGCGCTCGGCCGGCTGCGCGCGGTGCCGGTCCGATCCCTGGCGAAAGCCCCATTTATCCGTTTCCCAAGGCGTGTCGCTCCGGGGCTTTATGACCAGATTGACAGGATGTGCAGCCGCGTGGGATTTAAGCCAAGAGTCGTACAAGAAGCTCTGCAGATTCAAACGACGATCAGCCTTGTCGCGGCCGGACTTGGCATCGCCATTGTTCCGGAATCGATTCAGAGCCTTCATCCCGAACAGGTGGTCTATCGACCGCTGATTCGGCCGGCAGCAATGACCGAAATGGGAATCGCCTACGAGAGGGAAAACAACTCGCCCGTCCTGCGGGTGTTCCTTGGTATTGTTACCGCTATGGCAAAGTCTCAGGGCAAGAAAAATGATATACCCCTTCTTCCGGTTGACGTGATGGAAGCCAAAACACGGGGTTCTGATAGGACATAGGACCCGGTCGGTACATGAGACGATTTCCTGAATCCCTCATCCCGAATCCTGCTCTTCCTAGCCAGTACTCTTCATCCCGAAGGCAATACCACCAACGGTAATTTGCAGAAGGTGAAATAACGCCGCGGCTTCCGCTTTTCCGGATCCTTTCTTCTGGCTCCCGGCTCCCGACCTCCGCCATTGTTCCAGGAAGTAGGTTTGCAGGAAGTTGAGGGGATCGACATACGGATTGCGCAGGCGAATCGATTCCGCCAGCACGTGTTGGCCGGCCAGCAGCATTGAGGCGCCGGATGTTTCCAGCACGCCGCGCACGCTGCGGCGGTATTCCTCCTCGATACTCTTGAAAATCCTTTGGCCGAGTGCCCGCGGACGCACCAGGTTGGCATAAAGGCTGGCGATATACAGATCAGTCTTGGCCAGCGAGTGCTCGGCATTATTGATCAGGTTAAAGAAAAACGGCCATCCCTCGTGCATGCTCCGCAAAATATCAACACCGTGGGGAGCATGGTCGCGCTGGAATTTTTCCAGTGCGTGGCCCAGGCCGAACCACGCCGGAAGCAGGTGCCGGGACTGCGTCCACGCGAAGACCCAGGGAATGGCCCGCAGGTCATGGATGCCCTTCGCTCCCCGGCGGCGGGCAGGGCGCGAACCAAGCCGAATTTGCTCAATCAAATCGATGGGCGTCGCCTGGCGGAAGTAATCCACAAAATCCGGTGTCTCATAAACAAGCTTGCGGTAGAAATCCCGGCTGCTGGCAGCAAGTTCCGTGGCATAACTCTCCCATTCCGGAACCTTGGCCGTTTCCACCCGGAGGGAATGCAGCAGGTGCGCGTCAAGCACCGAGGTGACCAACTGTTCGAGGTTCCGCTCGGCGATGGCGGGGTTGGAATATTTGAGCGAAACCACTTCTCCCTGTTCGGTAATTCGCAGCCTGCCACCCGGCGCCGCAAACGGTTGCGCCTGAATGCTGCGGTGCGATTGCCCTCCGCCGCGGTCAATGGTGCCGCCCTTGCCGTGAAACAAGGAGAGGCGCACACGGTATTTTTCCGCCACCCGCGCCAGGCGCTTCTGGGCGTCGAAGAGTCCCCAATTGGCCGCCACGTATCCGCCATCTTTGACGGAGTCCGAATATCCCAACATCACTTCCTGAAAGTCCTGGCGCGAGCGCAGAATGCGGCGGTAAAGAGGATCGGCGAACAGTTCCTCCATAATTTGCGGTCCGGCATGCAGATCATCCAGGGTTTCGAAGAGGGGGATGACGTCCAGATGCGATATCAAGCCACTGCCGCGCGGTTCGACGAGGCACGCCTGCCGCCCGAGCAGCACCACATCCCACATATCCGCCGCGCTTGCCGTCATGCTCAAAATATAACGATGCGCCGCCGCTTCCCCATTGCGTTCCTGGATGGTGCGAAGGGCGCGAAATTCCTCCAGCACGTGCTGCGTGCTGGCGGAAAAGGACGCGCGCAGCACTGGCTTGAAAAGCATCTGCTTGACGGATTGAATGCGCGCTTCCACCGGTTGCGTGGGCAGGTGCGCCTTGCTCAGAACTTCATCCGCCGCGCCGCGGGTGGCGTGCGAGTGAGTGCGGAAATCCAGGCTGGCGCCGTGAAAACCAAAAACCTGCGAGGCCACCCGCAAGCGGCCGGGGCCCAATCGCGCAATGCGAGGACTGGGGTAGGCCGTAAGCAGGTCCGTAAGCTTGCGAAGTTCCGCGGTAAATTCCTGCGGTGTGGCGTAGGCGCCCAAGGTGCGGTCCGCCGTGCGCTCGAGGCGCCACATCATGATGCGCAGCTTGCGCCGGTAAAGTTCACTGGGTTGGTCGGTAGCTTCGAAAACGCGGGTGGCGGGAAAACGCCGCAGGTCCCGATTGATTTCACGTCGTAATGCAGATTCGAACTTCAGATCACGGCAGGGGAACGAGGCCCAGCCCAACATGCGGCGGCACGCATCGTGATAATAGCGAAGAATGCTCCGGCGCACCTGTTCCGCCGCGTCCAGGCTTGTCTCCGGCGTGACGAAGGGATTGCCATCGCGGTCCGTCCCCACCCAGGAACCAACGCTCAGAAAGGGCGCAGGCTCAGGTAGCTGTGGATAGCGGCGAGCCATCTCCGCGCAAAACCTGTCCCAAAAACTCCCCGCCAGATCGTAGATGGTGCGTTCCAGGAAAAAGCGGGCGTTCTCGCTTTCCATCTCCGGCGTTACCACACCTTCGCGGACCTCATCGGTAAGCCACAAGGCTTCAATCCAGGAATCGACGTCACGTTCCGTAGTGGGCGTCAAATCGCCACAAGCGGCATCCAGCGTTCTCCCCAGGCGCAGGATGTGGTTCAGCACGCTGCGGCGCTTGGCCTCAGTGGGGTGAGCAGTCAACACCGGCTCAATATGCATGGAAGCCAGCAGTTTCTTGACTGCCGCGGGTGGTATCCTTTGCCGGCGCAACTCGGTGAACGTGTGGCGCAACGACATGGGCGCACCAGCCTCCTGCCCATCATGCGCGTGCAGCCGCCGGACGCGCTCGCGTTCCTCGCAAAGATTGACGAGGTGAAAAAAGAGGCTGAACGCATGGGCGACAGCCGTGGCGTCATTCACGGAAAGGCAATTGATCGCGCGTTCCTTGGTTTTTAGAAGCTTGGGATTGGGAGTTTGTCGAATCTGCTTGGCAACCTTGCGCAAGACTTCGATGGCCGAAAACACTCCCGGCCCCGACTGCTCGCGTACAATCGCGCCCAGCCGCGTGGTGAGGAACCGCACTTCCTGTCGCAAGCGTTCATTCATCTCAGGTTCGGCCAATTCCCCCCATGGGTGTGAAGTAGGCAGTAAGCAGTAGGCAGTAAGCAGAGAAATCCCCAAAGTTCAGGGGCGAAATTCCATTACAAGGGGCAAATGGTGACAAAAGGCCTTTTTCTTCTTGCAATAATCGCTCCGCTTCGACATAAATGTCCGATTTTCTGTCGGGCATGTTGTCACTAGTTTGTTTGTTTTCATACACATTCCAACTTCGTTCGTATATTTTTAACATCTTTTTTTCCAGATAGCCCATCTGGGATTGACGAAGGGGCGGGGAAACGGTCCCCGATAGCGCAGCTTGGAAGGTTCGATCCCCGCAATGCGAGCATTTCATCGTGGTGGCCTTCGAGCACGGGAAGGCTTGCGCCATTAAGGAAGCATCAAACCCGGCTCCAAAACCGCGGCGAAATCATCTGCCATCCCTCTGCGGCCGCGCCGGAAACGCCCTCTTAGTATACCTACAACTCTAGCCTTTGGCAAGAACAATTGAGGCTACAGCCGAACCCACACAAAACCAGGGACGCACGGCGGAGCAGGCAGCCGCGGAACCGGAGTGCAACCTCCAGTGCCCATCGCGCCCAGCCGCGTGGTGAGGAACCGCACTTCCTGTCGCAAGCGTTCATTCATAAATTCAGTGACGAGTGAAAAGTGACAAGTGACGAGCAGGAACAAGTGAACTTGTGCTTTTGCTCATCAGTCATGGGCGGCGTGGGGGCCGAGTAAGAACAAGTGAACTTGAGTTCTTGCTTGTCACTTGTCACTTGTCACTCGTCACTGCCTCAGCGCCCGTTTGAGTTCCCGGCGCAGCGAATTCAGGTCCGGTTCAACCTGCAACAGTTGGCTGTTCTTCTGGTCTTCGGTGCGATGGCGCATGATGTAATCGGTATCTTTAAGTTGGTTGCCGGTCAGAACACAGACGATGTCCGCATGCCTTTCGATCTTCCCCGTCCGCACCAGCTTGCGCACGCCGGCAATGGTGGCGGCGGAGGCAGGTTCGCAGCCCACGCCGTCCTCGGCCAGCACGCGCTTGGCCTCAAAGATCTCTTCATCCGTCACCGACTCGCAGAACCCGCCCGCCCAATCAAGCACCCGTTTCGCTTTCTTCCAGTTGGCGGGATGGCCAATGCGAATGGCCGTGGCCTCCGTTTGGGGATTGTCGACGGCCAGCAAATCGGGTGCGTTGGCACGCAAGGTTTGGTAGAAAGGGTTGGCGCCCGCCGCCTGAACAATAACGATGTGGGGCACCTTCTCAATGAAGCCCAGCTCCTTGAGCTCGCGCAAGCCCTTGCCGATGGCGGAAGAGTTTCCCAGGTTGCCGCCGGGAACCACAATGTAGTCCGGAGGCCGCCAGGCGCGCTGCTCCAGCATTTCGGCGACGATAGTTTTCTGGCCTTCAATGCGGAAGGGGTTGATGGAGTTCACCAGGTAAAGTCCCAGCTCGGGGGCGATTTCGCGAAGCAGGCGGAAGGCATCATCGAAATTGTCACCGACTTCCACCACCAGCGCGCCAAAGTCGAGCGCCTGGGCCAGCTTGGCGGCGGAGATCTGCTTGTAGGGGACAAAGAGCAGTGCCTTGATGCCGGCGCGCGCGGCGTAGGCGGCCATCGAGGCCGAGGTGTTGCCGGTGGAAGCGCACGCCACCATGCGGACTCCGCGCGACTCCGCGCGAGTGATGCAGGCTGACATGCCCAGATCTTTAAAAGAACCCGTGGGATTGTTGCCCTGATGTTTGATGGTCAGGTGGACCGGGCCTGCCCACCAGCCTGTGCGCCGGATTCCCACCAGCGGGGTGGAACCTTCGGAAAGTGAAATGATGCGGGCCTTGGAGTCAACAAACGGAATCAGCTCGCGAAAGCGCCAAAGCCCGCTGCGGTCGATGGGTTCGCCGCTCAGCCGCCGCTGGTGCCAGGTGCGCCGTAACTGCTCCGGATCGAAGGGGTCAAAATCATACTTCACATCGAGCAGGCCACCGCAGAACTCGCAGGCATGCAGATCCCTCTTGGGGTCCTGACGGCGCCCGCAAGCTTCCTCGATACATTGGAGATAGGCGGAGGACATGGGTTTAAAGGGTAAAGTTTAAAGTGTAAAGGATAAGGTGTAACTCGCCGACTATCTTCCCCTTGTCTTTTGCACCTTACACGCTTGCTTTCGGTCGTATTCCTCAAGGGTAAACTGCGAGTAAAGTGAGTGCGCTAGTCTTCCTCTTTATCCTTTAAACTTTACCCTTTACACTGTCACTCGCTCCCAGCTTAAACTCTTCGTGAATACCCTTTACGGCCTCCTTAACGTCGGAAGCCTTCACCGCAAACGAGATGCTCAATTCGGATGAACCTTGCGCGATGGCGATGATGTTGATTCCGCGCGCTCCCAGCGCGCCGAACGCACGGCCGGAGAGGCCCGGAGTTCCCTTCATGTTTTCACCGATCATCACCACGATGGCCACGTGGGGCATGACTTCAATCGATACCCTGTCGTCGTGCAGCATCTCCAGCTCAAAAGTTTTTTCCAGTTGGGCTTTCACGCGGCGCAGATCGGCATCGTGCAGCGCAAAGCACAGCACGTTATCCGCGGAAGACTGAGTGACCATCAGCGTGGGGATGTCATCCAGGCTGAGCGCGCCAAAGGCCTTTACCGCCAGATGCGGAAAGCTCAATGATTCCTTGCCGGTAATTGTGATCAGGTCTGCCTTGCTGACGGAAGTGATGGCCTTGATGCCTTTTTGGCTGTTGGTGGCAGAAGGCACAATGCAGGTGCCGGGACAAGAAGGATTGAAGCTGTTCTTGATCCAAACCGGGATCTTCTTTTTCATGACGGGTTGGATGGTTTTGGGATGCAGCACCTTGGCGCCGAAGAAGGAAAGCTCAATGGCCTCGCGATAGGAAATTTCCGGCAGAATGCGCGCTTCCGGAACCATGCGGGGGTCGGTGGTAAGGACTCCATCAACGTCTGTCCAGATCCAAACCTGGTCGGCATCCAGCGCCGCACCCACAATCGTGCCGCTGTAATCCGAACCGCCGCGGCCGAGCGTGGTGCAAGCACCGGCCCGGGTGGCGCCGCGAAAACCGGTAATTACAGGAATGGCCCCGCGCTTACGCAACCCCGCCAGGCGCTGCCGCATTTTGATATTGGTTTCATCAAAGATGGGCGTGGCGTTGCCAAAGTGATCGTCCGTCACAATCAGTTCCGTGGCGTCCACCGCTTCCGCGGGAGTGCCTTGCGACCGCAGAATGGCTGCCATCAGGTTCGCGGACATCACTTCGCCCAGACTGGAAAGAGTGTCCATGGCTCGGGGCGTCACTTCGCGCACCAGCGAAAATCCCGAGCAGAGATTTTCAAAATCGGCCACGGCGTCGGCGAGCCGGGGCAGAACCGCGGCTTGCTCAGCAGCTTTCAGAAGCTGATCGGCCACTTCGCGGTGCCGGTGGGCCAGTTCACGGCGCACGTTCTTCCAGTTTTCGCGGTCACCATGGCTGGCTTCGCTGGCGGCGCGGATCAGCATGTCGGTAACGCCACCCATGGCTGAAACCACCACCACCACTTCCGCCCGTTGGGCGGTATCGGCAATGATCGCTGCCACGTTTTTCATGCGCTCCGCATTGCCGACGGAAGTCCCGCCGAATTTCATCGCGATAAGCGGTTTCTTGATCTTGCCCACAACCAGACTTTCTTTCACCATAGTGTTTAGCTGTCAGCTATCAGCTTTCAGCGGTCGGCTAACCCGCACTTCTCACCACGCTGGAACATCTTTAGGGACCAGCCGGAACGGCGGAGCTTAAGCCCTGCCCTTCCAAATCCGTGGTCAGAAATCACGGCTTGCCTACTGCCGCTTTGAACGCTGATTGCCATGTCCTTTCTACCCCATGCGGGCATAAGTCAACCTCGCCGGGCTTGGCGAACCGGAAACGCAGCCGCTCCGGCTGACTAGCGAGTGGTACCTGTATTCGTCGTGGAGGTGGCGCTGGCGATGGTGGTCTTGGTTGACTCGCGCACGACTTCAATAAAAACCTTGGTGGGAAGCGATAAGTAGCGGTCCCGGCGATAAACCAGGCCAAGCTCCCGGTAAATTTTTTGGCCCTCCAGCGGGATCAACTTCAACACGCCCGCGGCGACTTCCGGCTGCGCATAGGTCCGGCTAATCAGCGAAATTCCCAGTCCAGCGCCCACAAATTTCTTGATCGTCTCAACGCTTGCCAGCTCCATGGAAATCTGCAGGATATCCCGATGCGAACGCAACAAGCGGTCAATAACCACCCGCGTGTGTCCCGTTTTGGGCAGGATCAGGGGATGCTGCGCGAGTTCCTCCACCGTCACGGTCTTGTTCTTGGCCAGAGCGTGGGCCTTGGGCACAACCACCTGGACTTCATCCCGAAAAACCGGGATCACTTCCATGTTGGTGGCCATCGTCGGCAGGGTAATGATGCCCAAGTCAACCGCGCCCTCCTGAACTTTCTGCAGGATCTTATGGCTGAAGTTCCGGTAGATGCTGATTTGAACAAGCGGATAGAGCTGCTTGAGGCGGAAAAAGGTCTTGGGGAGAACATAGAGGCAAGTAGCTTCATTGGCGCCGATAAAGAGCTTGCCGCGCGGGGTCTGGTTCAGCTCCGCAATCGCCTGAAGAGCTTCCTTGTGCATCAGAAGCATCTTCTCCGCGTAGCGATTCAGAATCTCGCCCGCGGGCGTCATCAAGACTTTCTTCCCGCTACGGTCAAAGAGTTTTTCCCCGCACTCCTGCTCGAGCAGGCGAATTTGCGCACTGATTGCGGGTTGCGTGCGAAACAGCTTCTCCGCCGCACGAGAGAAACTCTGCAGCTTCGCCACCTCTAAGAAACTACCTAGCTGGTCATAGTCCATTGTGTTTGCTTGTCTGCAATTTCTATTCTAGCAAATTGCGCGGTGTCTGCGGGGAGAATTGTCGCGGGGTCACCTCTTGTCGTCAATAGGCGGGGGATTATCCCCCCAGAGCGGATCTCTTGCGGGAGGCGGGCGAGCTGGACGCCGAGCGCGCACTCCGCGTTGGCGTTCCCGGCTGGACCCCGGTCATTTCTTAATGCAAAAGTCGCCGGACTGCCCGCCTGATTGTCGTGAAGGCCTCGTGACCAACGCCTTCCAACCGCGCGGGCTCGGCCACTTGATTACTTGCCAGCACCGAAATCAAGAATAACTGCGTTCCCAGTACCAGGGTCATCAGGAACAGGGCAATGGCCACGGGCGACCAAACTCCATAGGCGGCTTGCAGCACAAGATACCAAACGATGCGCCACCCCATGTACATTTCCCGCCCGAAGGAAAAGAGCAGGATGGCGAAGGGTACAGCGGCCGCAATTAGCAAGACAGCATTTACAAGTCTTCGCGTCACGCCCCGCGGCGGCAGCAGGAGTGCCGCAGCATAGGCGAATGCACCCAGATAAAGCCACATCGCATAGGGATTGTTGAAGAAGCCCACCAGCACCACGATGGCAACCCAGATAAAAAGAATGCGTTTCTTGACGGCAAACGGCACAGGAGGAGCATCCACGCGCGCGCGAAGGCTTTGAACCTTCACCCACCCCATTATAATGACGCCCAGCAGCGCTACCAGGATGGGAAAAGGCAAACGAGAGAGGAATGGATCTTTGGGCGTGGCGGGGTAAAGCTCATAGCGGGGGAGCACATTCAACTCCGTCAATCCGTAGAGCAGCAGGGTCGCCAGGCCCAGCGGGATAATCCAGCTCACGGGTTCAAAGAACCTCCACCCACGAAGGTCCAGATCGCCGTCAATCAAATTTTGCGCGGCAAAATAAGCTGCCACAAGAATCGGCAGGAGCAGCAGGAACTGGATGGTAAAGATGAGTCCACCGCGCAGGTAGGTGTGGGAATTGACTTGGAAGTCTTCCGCGCCCCGCTCCTGGGCCCACCGCGTCCCAGCCGACGGCAGGCTCCAAACGGATGAAACCGGGCGGCCGCTTCCCCGTCCAGCAGAGGGAAGCGCGTCCAGAGCGCTAACAGCTTGCTCCACCGTAGCGCCAACCATTCGAAATGCCTCGGGATCGAAATTACGAAAGATATCCTCCGGCGAGTGGTGGCGCCTGCGCGCGGCCTCAATCTGGGTGGAAAGCGTTCCCACGTCGACGGCAGGAATGCCGGCCCGGAGCAGCGGCCCCTGATCCTGCCCGGAAACCTCCAGTGCGCGCTCAATCCACTCCCGCCAGCCGGTAGCCTGCTCAACGCTGGCTCCCTGGGCGCGGCCGGAAGCCACCAGCAATTGCCGCAACCAAAGTGGAGTGTAACCCGCGAACTGGCCCATGCAGTTCATTTGCAGCGATCGCGGCGGCCCCGCCATGACGTAATTAATGGAAATGACGCCCACCGTGTGGTGACTTTTCAGGAAGTCTGTGAGCGACTGGGCTCCAATCATTCCCCATTCCTCCGCATCTGTCGCAACCAGAATCAAACCGTGGGTGTGAGGAGTGAGACGCAGTGAGCGGGCCAACTCCAGTAGTACACCGACTCCGGAGGCATTGTCTTCCGCGGCTTGGTGGGAGGTAAACTGGCTGTCATAGTGAGCGAGGATCGCCACACTCTCCTGGGAATCGCCCTCCGCCAGGGCAATCACGTTCTCACCTTCCACCTGCTTTCCTCGCAACCACAGGGGGAAGGGCTTGAGGAGCACGGCGTAGCCTGAATTTCTGAATTGCGTGCGCAGGTAGTTGGCCGCCCGATGTGCCGCCGACGTACTCGTGACACGATCGGGAAGCTGTTCCGCCACCACCCGTGTGAACTCGAATGCTGAAGCGGCATCAAAGCGTGCGGGAGAAGGAGACACGGAGATCGCCGGAACCTGGCCTGCCCCCCACGTGACACAGGCCCATATCAACAGCCCGGCGGCGGTAGAACACAACGCGATAGTGCGGCGCTGAGACTTAAGCAACATTTCAAGTGCCCTGCGCCGCTGGCCGCTGTAGCTGGCCATACCCGGCGAGGGTGGAAAGCAGTTTCTCCAGGTCAAACCCGACTTCGCGAAAAACTTCGCGCATATCGCGCTCGCGATCTTCCGGGCTCATGGCAAGATACTTTTCCGCCGGAATGTAAAACGGGTTATCCCGAACCAACGTGCCTTCCACCAATAGATGGCGGTGGACGGCAATGGCGGAAAAGAGTTGAGGTATTTCGAGCCGCTCAACGTCGTAATGGCACAAAGCCACACTGGGATATTGCTTGACCAGGTAATTCAGGCGCGCGTGCAACTCAAAAAATTGCGACAGGGGAATGCCCGCCGGTTTCGCCCAAACTCCTTCTTCCAGCCAGCGGATGGCAGGAGCATGAGCGATCTCAGCCTCGGCAAAGAATCTCTTCGCCCAATCCAGCAGATCGCCGGCGTCCGGCGCGTCGGGGGGGGATTGAAGGGTCTGGTTGCGCAGATGCCACCCCACATCGACGCCTAGTTCGCGCAGGCGGGAGAGCATAAGGACGCGCCAAGCGCCGGGCGCCAGGCAACAGCACCAATGGCCCACGCGCAGACCCTCGCTTACGAACTCCATACCCCAAACGGTCGAGGCTCCACGATGGACGATGGCCAGATGTTCGTGGCAGCGCACGGGAAACCGTGCGTCGAGGTGGGTAAAGTAGATGAGCGGCGACGTTGGGGATTGATCCGCCAACCGAGTTCTCCCCTTACGAACTTGCAATTCTCGCACAGGTTGAGGCCACCGCCCGGGATGTCCGATGACTTACAGTCTCGTCCCCTGCGGAACATGCAAGCCTCTGTTGCATGCTCTATTTGCTCGCGATTATGCTTTCGGCGAGGGAGGGTGTCAAGTAAGTTGTTGATTATGCGGGAAAGCATTCAGGGAACTGGAGGCTACTCAACTTCGCGTCTCGGAATACCGGGGGAAAGCCCGCAAAGCGCCGACAAAAGCTGCCATGTGCTATGCTGGTATGGAGGGGAGGATACGCGAGGCAATGAAGCTTGGCGTCGGACCCTGTGCAATCCATTGCCGGCGCCCAACTCGGATAAGGCCCAGCGTGGAGTGGCCGCCTATCGCAATCACGAGATTCCTCCATATATTAATGAAAACAAAGGTACTGAAAAGATGTCTGGCTTAACCTTGAGAGTGCCCGCTGACGGCGGCCTCCTTCGACACCTTGTTCAAACCCCCTCCTTGCTATGATCCAATTTATATCGGCCGGAAAGCGCTTCGGCCCCAAATCGTTGTTTGAAAACCTCGACTGGCTCATCACGGAACGCGATCGCGTCGGCCTGGTGGGTGCGAACGGGACGGGTAAGACCACTCTGCTCAAGGCCCTGGCTCGCATTGAGACCCTGGACTACGGCGAGATTTCTTTCGCCAAAGGGGTTACCGCCGGATACCTGCCCCAGGACGGTCTGACGCTTTCCGGACGCACGGTCCTGGCGGAATGCATGTCCGTCTTCGGCGACCTCATCTCCATGGAGCAGGAGATGGAAACCCTGATGGAGAAGATGTCGGTACTCGATCCGGCCGGAGAAGAGTACCTTCAGGTCGCGGACCGCTTCCACGCCATCGAAACCGAATTCCAGAACCGCGATGGATATTCGCTGGAGGCGCAGGCGGGAATGGTGCTGGGCGGTCTGGGATTCCCTCCCTCGGATTGGCATCGCCGCACGGAAGAATTCTCCGGTGGCTGGCAGATGCGCATTGCCCTGGCCAAGCTCTTGCTGGAAAAGCCCAACCTGCTGCTGCTCGACGAGCCCACCAATCACCTGGACCTGGAAGCCCGCAACTGGCTGGAAGAATATCTGCTCGATTATCCTCATGCTTACGTCCTGATTTCGCACGACCGCTATTTTCTGGATGTCACCGTGAAGAAGATGGTCGAGATCTGGAACCAGAAGGTTCATTTTTACAGCGGCAATTACGAGAAGTACCTGAAGGAAAAGGACGAGCGTCGAGCCCAAATCGAAGCGGCGTACCAGAACCAGAAGGACCGCATTGAACAACTCGAAGTGTTCATCAACCGCTTCCGCTACACGGCCACCAAGGCCAAGCAGGTGCAGAGCCGCATCAAGGAACT
>CAYTMD010000108.1:0-15053 GCA_964438685.1 uncultured Acidobacteriota bacterium | reverse complement strand
ACCCCCACGGAGAAGTTTTGCTTGACAACGCCGATGCCGTTATAGACGCGCTACATTGCTGATGGTATAGGTTTCCTTTTATCCCGGTGCTGACCCCCGGAAATTTAAGATCAGCGTAGTACTGATCCTCGTGCCATCCTCATGTTCCTCTCAGCCCTTGCAAATTCTCCCGCGAGCGAATATTCTGCGGCCCACTTCCAACTTGGAGCGTGCTATGGGCAAATCCAAGGTGATGGTGGCAGTGCGCGATGCGGTTACAGTGGAGAGTCTGGTTACCCTGGCGTGCCAGTTATCCCAAAGCATGGATGCTGACCTTGTGGCCTTACACGTGGTTGAGGTGCCCGCCCTTACTCCCATTGAGGTTGACGATGAAAACCTCGACCGTGCGGGAAAAGAAATACTGGCGCATGCCAAGCGCGTTGCCGGGAAGTTCCCCCTGCCGCTCTCCGCGGAGCTCTTGCGAGCGCGGGAAGCGGGTGAGGCCATTGTGGGCGAGGCCACGGACCAAGGGGTGGAGTTGTTGGTAATGGGCCATCACAAGCCCCATCCTCACACCATCGGCGAGGCGCTGCTGGGAGGAATCGTTCAATACGTAGCCCATCACGCGCCCTGTCGAGTCATCGTGCAGATTCCTGCGCCGGAGAGTACCTCATCCAGAGTAGCGTAGGCCTGTTCTGTCGGTCCGCGGCTCGTCCTCTTCAATCGGGAACGAATCGCGGACTTACTAAACAGGTTCGCGCCACGCCTGCTATCATATTGCCGTCTCGATCCCGTAAGCTTCATTTACGGCCAATGATCTTCTTCCCCTCCGGGGAGGACCCCTCGGCCCTCGGTCAGACTCTGTTCCACTATCTTATTTCCCAAGGAAACGGTCCCTTATGAGTGATTTACCCGATCCCGCGCCCCATTCCAAACCACGCAAAGGTCCCAAGACCACTCACATTGTTGGCGGGCTAATCCTGGGAGCGGTGAGTGGAGTGGCGGCGAATCTTGCCTGGGGCAAGACGGCGGCCCTTGCCAACATTGTCCATTACGGCACCGAGCCGGCCGGACAAATGTGGTTGCGCGCCCTGATCATGGTGGTGATCCCGCTGGTATTTTCGCGGTTGAGCCTGGGGGTGGCGGGCTTGGGCGACCTGCGCAAACTGGGCCGCGTGGGCTTGAAGACCATGCTCTTCTTTCTGATGGTCACCACCCTTGCTGCGGTGTTGGGATTGACCCTGGTGAATCTGGTGCGACCGGGCGCCGGCCTTCCTGCGGAAGCCCGCGACCGTTTGGTGGCGACTTACCACTCGGTCCAAAGCCCCAAGGATGCAGCGCCCCGTGGAGAATTTGGCATTCAGACGCTGGTCAACGTAGTGCCGCGCAATCCCCTGGGGGCGGCTTCCCAGGGCGACATGCTGGGCGTGATTTTCTTCTCCCTGGCTTTTGGGGTGGCGCTGGCCGTGCTGCCTCCGGAGCGCACCAAGGTGCTGGTGGAAGCCTTGCGGGGGCTGGGCGACGTCATGATTGTCATCATCGATTTGGTGATGACCGTCGCGCCTTACGGCGTCTTCGCCTTGCTCTTCACCGTGGCGGCGCGATTCGGACTTGATCTTCTGGCGCGCCTCGGACTGTATATCGTGACTGTGGTCGTGGGCCTGGCGATTTTCGAATTTGGCGTTTACCCCATACTGATCAAGGTCTTCACCGGCTGGTCGCCCTGGCTCTTTTTCCGCCGCGCCTGGACAGCGATTTTGACGGGTTTTTCCACCAGTTCCTCCAACGCCACTCTCCCCACCACATTAGAGGTTTGTGAAGAGTCGCTGGGGCTGCCGCGCGAGGTCTGCGGTTTTGTCGTGCCGCTGGGGGCGACGATGTGCATGAATGGTACGGCGCTGTTTGAGGGGGTCACCGTGCTTTTCATTGCCCAGGTGTTTGGGATCCATTTAAATTTCTCCTCGCAGATTGTGGTGATGGTGACCGCCATTTTGATGTCGATTGGAGCCGCGGGCGTCCCCAGCGGAGGCGTTCAGGTCCTGTTCCTGGTGCTGGAATCCGTGGGGATACCCGGCGAGGGAATCGCCATGGTGGTGGGAGTCGATCGCTTGCTCGACATGTGCCGCGTCGTGGTAAACGTCACCGGAGACATGGTGGCCGCCACCTATGTGGCGCGCTCGGAAGGGAAGTCGGCGCGGCCGGTGTGACACCTTCCCCTAATAGTCTTTACCCTTGAATCCGGCTCAGGCAGCACTCGAAAGCCGCGCTGTCCGCCCAATCGCTGATACCGTGGGAAGCAATATTATGATCAAGTCTCAATCGAATTCGTCCGGAATGACCGGGGCACTGTTGGCGCTCACCTTCGTCTGTTCTGGAACTTATGGCCGTTTGCACGCCCCGCCGCAAAGGACTTATGAACCCGCCTTCGTATTGGTGGAACAACATCCTTCCCCGGTCATTTCCAAAACCACCCCTGGCGCGGAGGGCATTGGGTTTGGGTTCGAGGGCGGCCGCGTCATCAAGATCGACCATACCTATCACCTTTTCACTACTGAAATGATGCCCGGCCATCTGGGGGTGAAGACGCGGATGGCGCACTGGAGAAGTCCCGACCGGATCCATTGGGAACGTGTCGCCACCCTGTATGAATCGAGTGGCGATTTTACCGGATCGGACCCGCGAGCTTCACTTTGGGCGCCGATGCCCGTTTACAACAACGCCGACGAGCGGTGGGACCTCTTTTACACTGCCTATCGTTGTGCCCCCAACTCGGGGAACGCGTGGCGGGGTAATTACGATGGCAAAATTTGGCGCGCTGTTTCCAAAGTGAAGGGGCACGATGGTTTCGGCGGCCCTTATGTGGACGTGGGAGTGATCCTCCAGGCGGATGCCAATTCCCAACCCTGGGAAGGCTTGATGGCAACCGATTCATTTTTCCCTTATCAGGTGGGAAGCCGTTGGCTGGCCTTTTATGGCAGCGCCAATTCCGAGCACCTGCCGATAGAGCATTGGCGGGTGGGACTGGCGGAGGCCCCGGCGCTTCCCGGCCCGTGGAAACGCAGGAGCGAGGGCAATCCGGTGAACCTGGAAAAGCGTTTCGCTGAGAACCCTATTGTGACCCTGTTGGAGAATGGATATTTCTTGGCGGTATATGACAACGATATCGAATATCCCAACACTATTGGATATACGTGGTCAGCCCCGGGCGACGGCGTTAAGTGGGCTCCGGGCAGGCAATTGTTGGTGCAGCCTAAAGGGAAAGGCTTCTGGGCGGATGAGGTCCGCACGCCGTTGGGAATGATTCCAGAGGGGCACGGCACCTACACAGTGTTCTACACCGGATATCAGAGCCCCCCCGCGTCAGGGTCGAACTCCTACGCCAGCGTTGGCTTCGTCACCGTGAGGGAGGCGGGCATTGCGGACCCGCAAGTGGGGATGGAACGATAATCAGGCGTCCAAAGCCCCGCGCGATTAGTGTATGCCGCAGGTGTTGCCCTATCACCAATGCGGCCGGAGACATTTACATGATCAGGAACCATTCAAAACTGCCGGTACTTGCCGGTGGACTTCTGGCGTTTATCTTCCTTTTCGCCGGAATCATTGGCGTGACGGGAGCCCAATCGGCGCGTCCGTATGAGCCCTCCTTCGTGCTCGTTGAGCAATATCCGTCCCCTGTCATCGACCAGAACTCTCCAGGGGCGGGCGACATCGAGTATGGGTTCGAAGGTGGAAGCGTCGTCAAAATTGATGGGGTTTACCACCTGTTTTCGACTGAAATGATGAGCGGGCAGATGTGGGTAAAGACGCGGATGCCACATTGGACCAGCCCGGACAGGATTCACTGGAAGCGCGTTTCCACCTTGTATGAGTCGAGCGGTGATTTTACCGGTAAAGATCCACGTGCTTCCCTTTGGGCGCCGATGCCTATTTACAACAAAGAGGAGGGTCGGTGGGACCTCTTTTACGTTGCCTATACCTGCGCCCCGAGTACCAAGACGGAATGGCTGGGAAACTACAACGGTCGGATTTGGCGCGCTGTTTCCAAGGTGAAGGGCTACGGCGGTATTGGCGGCCCGTATGAGGACGTTGGCGTGATTCTTCAACCCGGCGCCGATTCCCAATCATGGGAGGGCTTGCAGGGAACCGATTCTTTTTTCCCGTACCAGGTGGGAAAGCGCTGGCTGGGATTTTATGGCAGCGCCAATTCCGAGCACCTTCCCATGGAGCACTGGCGCGTGGGCTTGGCTGAGGCCGCCGGGCTCTCCGGTCCCTGGAAGCGCATGAGCGAGGGCAATCCCGTAACCCTGGGAAAACGTTTCGCCGAAAATCCGGTCGTCACCCGGTTGGCGAATGGATATTACGTCGCAGTGTATGATAACGATCTTGAATATCCCAATGCGATTGGATATACGTGGTCCGGCCCCGGCGACGGTGTCCATTGGGCCCCGGGCAAACCAATTGTAGTACAGCCCAAGGGGAAAGGCTTCTGGGCGGATACCGTTCGCACGCCTTTAGGCTTGATTCCGGAAGGGCATGGCGTATACACGCTGTTCTACACCGGGTACAAGAAATCTTCCGAGGCGGGGCATCATCGCTACAGCGGGGTGGGTTTTGTAACGCTCAAGGAGATTGGGGCTGGGGAAACGGGTGCGGGCAAGCCCTAGTCCGGATTCTTCACGATCTTTTGGGAACGATGGCGGAAGGGAAAGCGTTTCACACAGAGGTCACGGAGTTAAGGCACAGAGAACACGGAGACACCTCGGAAATCTCTCTGTGCACCCTGTGATTCAATCGATCGATAATGCCAGCGGGTACAAGCTCCGCGAACTCCGTGTGAAACGTCTTGAATTTGCTTTTCCCCCGCGCCATTTCACGAATAAACCGGGCTAGTGAGCTGCCACCCGGCTGCTTAAGTTAAGCGGTTGATTGGGATTTTCAGTTTTCTTTGGAATATAAGCCCACCAAAGGACGGCGCAGCCGGCTGCGGTCTTCGTGAGCAATCTGTACCAATTCGAAGGTGATTTCCTGTGGCCGGGATTCCCGCACCAGCACATGGGCGCGGATGGTCTTCATTCCGGTCTTAAACTCCAGCGGGACATTGCTGCCGGGCTTGATGTGGCACTGGCTCCTGGCCACGCCACCGCCCAGGCTGAGTTGTTGGACGGAGACCTGATGGTTGCCCTGGCCCGCGCGCACTACGCCCGTCATGGGGTGAGGCAGGTTGACGCGCTCGTACCGCCGTTGACGCACCCAAGGGGTATCGGGGTTGGGATCGAGAGCGGTAAGGTTCAATTCCGCATCACTCAGGCCGCATCGCGGCAGAAAGTGTTGAGCCCACTCCGGATCGATTTTTGTAAGGGCTTGCATGGCGGTGATGCGCAGCTCGCGGGGATGCTGCCAGCGCCAAAAACGCTTGTGTTCGGCCAGCGGGCGAAGCAGCGCCTCAGCTTTGGGTTCGCGGAGGCGGCCCAGAGCTTCAATGGCTTTGATTTGCAAGTAAGGCTCGGCGGGTTGGGCGGACTCTTTTTCCACGATGCGCATCAGGCGCGGGGAAACGCCGAGGTCGCCCGCCATCCCCATTTCGTCCACCACCTCAGGCCGAACGTGGGGGCTAAGGAGGTCATAGAACTTTTCCAGCAGCTTGCCCCGCTGTGGAGCCAAGCCGTTCGCCAGTTGCCGGACCACCATATCATGCGCCATCGGATCCCAATTGCGGAGGCGCCCGGGAAGCAGTTCCTCCAGAACTTTAGGCCCCAGCCGGCTGAGTAGCGCAACTTTGGAAGCAGCCTCGGGCGCCGGGCGGGTCTGCAAAATCGTGCTGAGGTGCGTTAACGCTTCCGGGCCGACCGCTTCCACCATTTCCATCATTCGTTCCCACTCATCACGGCGGGCGCAGCCTTGGATGCGGCTGGCAACCTGATCGACCGTAGCGTGAGGCATCCGCCGCAGCACTTCCACCAGGCCTTCTGGAAGGGTGGGGGCGTGCAGAGCGTCCTCAATGAATTCCGCCAGAGGGTTGCCCACCTTGACGCGCGGCCAGAGTAACCGCGCCAGTCCTGGCTGCCGCTTTTCCAGAACCTCCAAAGTCTGAAGTGCTTCATGGACGGCGGGATACTGCCGGCGAGCCGCCGCCTCGTGGCTGAAACGTACAAAGGATGCGCCGAGCAGAGTTTGCAGGTCCGGATTTCCTTCGCGGCCCATCGCCTCGCCCATGTGATGCAAGGTGGTCTTCAGCAGGGAATGGTTGGCCCGCGAGAAGAGGTCAGCCATTTCCGTTAAACCCGTCGATGCCTTTCTCCTGGCATCCACTTCGGAGGTATGCACGCACATGGCGTAGTTATCCAAAATGGCGCGGGCGGAGGGCACGTCGCCGCGCCCCAGCAGATCTTCCACAAATTGGCGAATGTTTCGCGGGGGGACAGCCCATGCTTCCGGGGAAAGGAGCATCTTGCGCTTGTGCTGGTCGGGGACGCGAGCCCAGAATTGCCGGTCCAGGATATCGGCATGGGATTCCACCTCCATGCCGGCCTCTCCCATTTTTTCTTCATGCACTTTCAGGATGTTCCGCAACGAGGTTATTTCGCCCTTGAGCCGGTCAAGAAGTTCGATGACGGCATTGGTTTTTGCGTCGCCGTGCTCGTACCGGTCCAGGGCGAAGCGCACGGCTACGCGTTCCGCGAGTTGTAACAGCAGTGGATCATTAGGCCGCAGCGGCTCGCTTTGCGAACTCATGCTCATCAGCGCCTGCGCCAGGGCTGCCTGCCCATGGGGGGGCAATTGACTCAGGTTATTTTCGACCGCCAGCAGTTGCCCGGGCGCATCCGGGTGGCTTGCTGTTCGCCCGAGCTGGGATAACCACTGCATGACCTTGAAGACATCCTCTTCTTGCGCTGGCTGCCCCAGCCCGCCGGGTGCGCCCGGTCCACCCGCGGGCCCGGCGGAACTGCGGGCGCCTTCTGCGGCCGCGATCAGTTGTAGCAGCCGCTGCGGGTCCGTGAGCAAGGCTTGCAACTTGGTGGCATCCGTTCCCAGGGTGCGGGCGGCCAATTGTGCCGCCAGGGCCCCATCGCTGAGGGCAGGATCCTGAGCGACAAACCGCACTTCGTTCACACGGATCGCCCCCTTGTCTCCTCCCAATGCCACCCTCAGTTCCTCCGCCAAAGGTCCGGCCTTGGGTGAGCGCGAGGAGAAGGCGCGCACGAATCTCCAAAAATCATCAATGGTGGCGCGATGAGAAAAGTTGATACTGGCGAGGCCCGAGGAGATGAGCAACTGGGCAAAACTGCGGTCCGTGGGACGCTTGTCAAGGGGAACGCCATCCACCAGGATTTGGTTACCCGAGACCCCCAAAAGCAGGCCTGTTTCGCCGGAGGATTTCATGGACGCGCGCAGATCATCCCACGCCACCCTCAAGAGGGCGGTGGTTCGCTCATGTTCCGCGCCGTAAAGGCGTACCGTCTTCAGAAGGATGTTGAGACTACGGGCGAAACTTCGAGCTGCAACGATATTGGATGCGTCTTCCATATTGCGTCGTCAAATGCCACTTCGCCTCGTATCGCCTGAATCCCGGCAAGGATCAGCAGGATCTTAAGTACCATTACTGAAGGTCTATTGCTAGAGTACGAAGGTACTCCCGCGCATGCCTAGCGGGCTGTTGAGGGGTGGCGGCCCAATCCAGACATCTGCCGACAGAACCCTCCCACATTGGAAAAATGTATCACATTCGCGGCAAAGATTGGAGGGATTCCCTGCGTGCGGAGGGCAACTCCATGCTTGAAGCGGGGAAAACCACGCGAGGTCTTGATTACCCTGGTGCGCGCCATTTCCGCGGAGACGAAAAACATGCATTGGCCAGGTGCGGATTACCACAAGTCGATGTATACTCACCCCGCCCGGAATCCGCGTAACCTTGAGCGCCTTGCCGTCCCAAGCCCGCTACGAGTCCGCAGGAGTACATCTGACCTCTGGAGGTAAAACGTGAACGAGCACATCGCGCGAAGAGCCCTTCGCACCTATGCCCTTTGGCTTGCCATACTGGTTTCCTTTCTACCCTATGCCAAGGCTGCTTCCAATGTTGTCTGGCAGATTGGAACCTTTAACGATTCTTCCCAGGAATTCAATAATGGCAAACAGGGACCTCCATTTTTTGGCGAAAGATATCCCCGTGAATTGCTCTATATCGTTGGCAAGAGCACGGATTGGCCTGCTCGCCAGTTGGGATCGGCGATCTTTCAGCCCGGAAGCCAGCCTCGTCCGTACACCATCCAGTTTGATTTGGACGAGGTTCCCCAGGGCGTTTACACCCTGAAGATTGGTCTCCTTTCAGAGGCTTCCTGCTTGGGACAATTGCAAGTTGCCATCAACGGTCACGTGGGTCTCTATTATCTGCACCCCAAGCTCACTTACAACGGGGGCGACCGGGAATTGATCGTGAGCCCCATCGCCGGCACGGACACCATAAAAGTTGATATTCCCGCCACGTTTCTTCAGAAAGGCGTCAACAAATTTGTTCTGACGGCCGTGGATGAGCCCTCCGAGGCGGGTGGGGAAGTACACTCGATGCTGGTCTATGACGCGCTGGAGCTTGAGCACGATTCCGCGCGGAAATTCGCGGCCGACGAGATGAGCGCGGAAGCTGTGCCAACGGCTTTTTACGTGCGTCGCGAGGGCGGACTGTCCGAAGTGGTCGACGTCTTTGTGCGCCACAATGCAACGTTTCAACTGGGACTCGTCAGCCTGGCCGTGGATGGGCAGACCTTCAGTGAGGTGATGCCCGCGAGAGGATTCGGCGAGCACCGGTCGGAATTCCCCGTCCCCGAATTTGCCGCCGGAACCAAGGGTATCGTGACGGTGAAAATGGATGGCCACACGCGCCGCTTTCCCGTGGACCTCACGCCCGCCCGAAAGTGGAATCTCCTGATCGTCCCGCACGTGCATGTGGACGTGGGGTATTCGGACTATCAGGAAAAGGTTGCGGAGATTCAATCGCGCGAGTTGGATGAAGCCATCGATTTCACCCGCCAGCATCCGGCGTTTCGCTTTAGCCCGGATGGATATTGGAGCGTTCGGCAATACATGGCCGGCCGCAGCGAGGCACGGCAGCAACAACTCATCCAAATGGTGAAGGACAAAAAGATTTTCGTTCCCACCGTGGAAGCGAGCCTGCTCACGGGCTTTCCCAGCCTTGAGACGTTGATCCGCTCGCTCTACCCGGCCTTTGCATTCCATCAGAAGTATGGTGGCGACGCCGATTACGCCAACATCACCGATGTGCCATCATATTCATGGTCTTATGCGTCAATCATGGCCGCAGCGGGTTTGAAATACTTCGCCTCCGGTTGCGACAACGACAATGGACCCATCATTCTCTACAGCCGCCTGAATGAGAAGTCGCCATTTTGGTGGGAGGGCCCTGACGGCGGCAAGATTTTGATGTGGTACTCGTGGGTCTATTCGCAGTTGAGTTATTTGTTCGGCGGATATCAGGGCCGTGTGGCGAGTGGACGCGAAGCACTGCCGACATTTCTTCAGGCCTATTCGCGCCCTGAATACAAGTCCGACTCCATTTTGATCTACGGGTCGCAATCGGAGAATACGGACCTTAATCCCCGGCAAGCGGCAGTGGTGGATGATTGGAACAAGGTCTATGCGTTCCCTCACCTTGAATACTCGGGGTTTGCCGATGCCATCAGCACCATCGCGCGGCAGTTTGGCGATTCCATTCCCACGGTGAAAGGGGATGGCGGGCCTTATTGGGAATACGGGATTGAATCGACCGCGCGTTCCGCCGCCATTGACCGTGAATCCGAGCAGCGTGCCCAGGCCGCTGAGATATTTTCCACGGTAGGGGGCCTGGTGAATCCGTCTCTGCGCGCCGAACCGGAAGCCTTGAAGCGGCTTTGGAACAACATGGTTCTCTATGCCGAGCATACCTGGGGCGCTGACCGCAGTGTTTCCGATCCCCTCAGCCAGGAAACAGTTGATCAGTTGGCAGTGAAAGAGGCTTTTGCCACCGACGCCCGGCGCGACGTCAACTACGTGATGCGGCGCGGCCTCGCGGGGCTGGCCGATTCAATTCACGACCCCAGAAACACGCTGCTGGTGTTCAATCCCCTAAGCTGGCAACGCTCCAGCCTGGTGGAGATGGACCTGGATAAAGGGCGCGAACTTGTCGATCTGGTTACGCAGAAAACAGTGTCTTACGAGGTGCTCTCCTCCGGCGACGCCTACCGGCGCGTCCGCTTCCTGGCGCAAGACGTGCCTTCGGTGGGTTATAAGGCCTATGAGATGAAGCAAGTCAAAGATGAGGCGCCCGCTCCGGCCCCGGCATCCGGGGAAACGATTGAGAACCAGTACTACCGCGTGGTGCTTGACGCTGCCAGCGGCGCGGTGAAGAGCATTTTCGATAAGCAACTGAACAAGGAGTTGGTGAATGCCGCCAGCCCCTACCGCTTTAATCAGTACGTCTACGTTACCGGCGGCGACAAGGCTCCCAATCGGCTCCAGGAATTTAACCCTGCCTGGCCGGTACCTGAACTCACCCCGCAAGGGTCGAGTGGCGGGAAGATTGTTTCCATCACTCATGAGCCGTTTGGAGTGGTGGCGCGTCTGGAAAGCTCCGGCGTGAATACGCCCAAGATTCGCACGGAGGTGATTCTGTACGACGGCCAGAAGAAGATCGGCTTCATCAATCACGTTAGCAAGAAGGAAGTCTATACCAAGGAAGGCATATACTTCGCCTATCCCCTGGCCATGGACCAGCCGCAGTTCCGGTATGAAATCCAGAATGGGGTTGTGAATCCTGCACGCGATCAGATGGCGGGGGCGGGGAAGGAGTGGTTTTCCGTCCAGCATTGGGTGGCGGCGGATCAAGGCGGCGTGACGGCGGCGCTGATTCCTGTGGATGCTCCCCTGGCGAGTTTGGGGGATATCATTCGCGGTACGTGGCCGAAGGAATTTGGCCAGCGCACCGGCACAATCTTCTCGGCGATCATGAACAATTACTATTTTACCAACTACGCCGCGGGGCAGGGAGGCGACTTCACTTTCCGCTACGCCTTCACCAGCGGCGCCAACCTTCAGCCGGGATACCTCAGCCGGTTGGGGCGCGAGGAGATGTCTCCGCTGGAAATCGACCAGATCACTTACCAGGATAAGGCGGTTAATGGCCCTCGCCCCCTGGCGGCAGCGCAGGGAAGCTTCCTGACCGTCGACCAACCTGATGTGGTGCTGGTCACATGGAAGAACGCCGAGGACGGGGAGGGAACAGTAATGCGTTTCCTCGAAGTCGCCGGGAAACCTGCCGAGGTCAGTGTTGACGCGCCTCTGCTGGATGTGAAAGCGGCCTACAGGGCCGACGCGCTGGAGCGGAAGCAAGGGCCACTTACCACCACTGCGCATGGGTTCCATTTCTCCGTCAAACCGTTCCAGATCGTCACCGTGCGCGTGGAAGGCGCGGTGGGGCAGTAGGCGGAAAGCAGAAAGCAGAAGGCTGAAAGCAGCAGGCGCGGTTTGCCTGCCCGGACAACTCGTGACGGGCAGCGAACGAGAAGTGTAGCGCGGACCTATTCGGTAGGTCTGCAGCTCTTGAATCTCAAATGCTCCCATTTCTGTTGTAGGGCACGGTAAAGGCCGCGGACCTACCGGACAGGTCCGCGCTACTTGCTTGCTCTTTCCAGTTGGTCAATCCAAAATCCCACTGACTTGCATTTGGTCAAACATCTTGCTTCTCCTCCCTTCGTCGAGGTGAATTTGTATATTGAGCCGGCGATGCTTCCCTTAGCGGAAGCATTTGCCATCCTGCCTGCGAGCGAAAAAACTGCACTGTCAATTTCCTGTCTCTAGTGAGTGTTTTTGATTGACGGAGGCTTGGACACTTTGTGATGCAGGACGCATTACATATTGTTATATATCAATTACAAGAGTAAGCAAAATTTAACACCGGGAGTATTGACGCCTGAATCCACTCTATGGTTTAATTCACACAAAATTGGACAGAATTGCAAATTGATTCTTGCCAGTCCTCGCTCCAGTGGAGGTGCGTCATGTCCTCGTGCCACATCGTTACCAAGCAATCGCAGAGTGCGACAAACCGTATGGTGGTCTGCTTCGGGTTTGTTTGCCTTTCATTTCTCGCTATCGTAGTGCTTGGTCTTCTTCCAAAGATTCAAGCCGCAGAGAATATTCTACCTAACCCTCAGGTTCTAGCTGCGGCCACGAAGGTTCAGCCTCAAGTCGTAGCGAGTTACGGCAAGCTGCCTCTCAGTTTTGAGGCCAATCAGGGCCAGGTGAGCGGTTCCGCCCAATTTCTTTCGCGCGGCCTGGGCTACACGCTCTTCCTCACCGGAGACGAGGCTGTCCTCTGTTTGGGAAAGGCGGCACGTGCCGGACTAATGCCCGACGCGACAACATTGGCCGATAAGCCCACAAACGGCGACGGGCCGGGGGCCACGGAGAGCGTTCTTCGCATGAAATTGATTGGCGCAAGCGCCAGCGCCGGAGTGGCGGGCGCGGAGGAACTGCCAGGCAAGAGCAACTACATTATCGGCAACGATCCCACGAAGTGGCGCACGAACGTGCCGAATTACGCCAAGGTGAGATACCAAAACGTCTATCCGGGCGTGGATTTGGTTTATTACGGCACCCAGGGCGGGCAATTGGAATATGACTTTGTCGTTGCTCCCGGCGCCGACGCGCATTCCATCGGACTGAGCTTCCAGGGCGCGGGGAAAATTCGAGTTGATAAAAGGACGGGCGACCTTGTCTTGGCCCTGGCGGGCAGCGAACTCCGCTTCCGCAAGCCGGTGGTGTATCAACCGGCATCCGGTTCGGGACTATTGGCCGAGCGGCGCCCCATCGACGGGCGGTTTGTCCTCACGGGAAGGAATCAGATTGGCTTCCAAGTGGCCGCCTACGATCACCGTGCTCCCCTGATCATCGATCCCGTCCTGCTCTACTCCACTTACTTGGGCGGCGCGAAGTATAACCTCGGGTATCGCGTCGCAGTCGATGCTTCCGGCAGCGCTTACGTGGCAGGTGCTACCAATTCCACTGTCTTCCCGACCACGGCAGGAGTGTTTAAGTCCCTGTTGAATCCTGGCGGTTGCGCGATCAGGGTCACGAAGGGTCAGCCGAAGGAGATTTTCACTTGCCCTGATGCGTTCGTGACCAAACTGGATCCCACCGGCACACAGATGATCTATTCCACTTACCTGGGGGGTAGCGCGTCAGATGGAGCTACGGGTATCTCCGTGGATAGCTCGGGTTACGCGTACGTCACGGGCGCCACGGGTTCGACGGACTTCCCTACCACCGCGGGGGCTTTCCAAACCAGTGCCACGGACTCTAGTGCTAGAACCCATGCCTTCGCGACGAAGCTGAATCCTACCGGCTCTGCGCTCATTTACTCAACTTATCTGGCGGGAACTCATGATGACGTTAGCACGATCTCCGCACTCGACTCCAGTGGCTATCTGTATGTGGCGGGGGGCACGAACTCGAAGGACTTCCCTACCACACCGGGGGCCTTTCAAAGGACTATCTCCGGCACTTCTTGCCATAATTATGAACAAACGTGGCCTTGTTTTGATGGTTTCATTGCAAAACTGAACCAACAGGGCACTGCCTTGGTTTACTCCACGTACTTAGGGGGCAATAACCATGACTCTGTGCTCGGCTTGGCAGTTGACTCCACGGGGAGCGCTTATTTAACCGGTGGGACAGCTTCGACTAACTTCCCCCTGGCAAACGCTCTGCAATCCTCATTTGGCACGCCGCCGTGCAGCGGCACCACGCTGGGGGGAAATCCACGGCCGTGCTTCTTCCACGCCTTCGTTACCAAGTTGAATTCTACGGGTACGGCACTCGATTACTCCACATACTTGGGAGGGAATGGATACGATGCCGGACTCGGTATAGCCGTAGACGCCACCGGAGCGGCCTACGTGACGGGAGCAACAAATTCAACAAATTTTCCTACCACCGCCGGCGCGGCACAGACAATCTTTGGCGGAGGCACCTGCAATTTCGGTGTTTCCCTCTCCTTTAATTGCTCTGATGCCTTCGTAGCAAAGCTGGAGCCATCAGGTACCTCTCTTGATTATTCCACTTATCTTGGGGGCAGCAGTTTCGACTTGGGATGGGCCATCGCTGTGGACAATGCTGGAATTGCTTACGTGGTGGGCGGTACGAACTCGCTCGACTTTCCCACGGACGCTACCACAGGCAACTTTCAAGGCGGCACTTGTTCAACCGACATAGCAATGTTTATCCTTTCCACTCATCAAGCAGGCTCGAACTTTAACTGCCCTAACGCTTTCTTGACGGAGGTCGACCCCACGGGATCCACGCGACTCTTCTCCACTTATCTCGGCGGCGCCAGCGGAGACCTTGCCTTTAGCGTGGCCGTAGATGCTACAGGTGGCGTGTACATGGCGGGATCCACCCTTTCCCCTAACTTTCCAACTTCCGCCGGCGCCTTGCAGACTTCTCTGACGGGCCATGCAGATGCTTTCATTAGCAAGTTTGGTTCGTTACCCAGTGGGAGCCTCTCAGTGTTGAACCTGACGTTCGTGGCGGTTTCGGGGACGACGAGCGCGTCGCAGCCGGTTACCCTCACCAACACGGGCACCAACTCGCTCACTATCAGCAGTGTCGTTGCCAGCGCCAACTTTGCTGAGACCGACAACTGCGTGGGCAGTGTCGCGGGCGGCGGTTCCTGCACGATCAACGTGACCTTCTCACCCACGGCCACTGGCCCATTCACGGGCACGCTGACGATCACCGACAACAACAATGGGGTGGCGGCCAGCACGCAAACGGTGAATTTGAGTGGCTCCGGGACAGCGCCGGCTCCGGTGGCCGTGGTTTCCCCGTCCGGCCTGACGTTCACCAGCCAAAACGTCGGCACCACGAGCGGATCGCAGCCGGTCACCCTCAGCAACAACACGGGCAGTGGCTCGCTCACCATCGCCAGCATCGCCGCAAGCGCCAACTTCGGCGAGACCAATAACTGCTCGGGCAGTGTCGTGGTCGGTGGCTCCTGCTCGATCAACGTGACTTTCTCGCCCACGGCG
>CAYTMD010000107.1:0-15073 GCA_964438685.1 uncultured Acidobacteriota bacterium | reverse complement strand
GCGCTGGATTGCCACGCAGCAAACCCATCACAACCGGCAGGTCAAAAGAATCTACTACCTGTCCCTGGAATTCCCTATCGGGCGCTTGCTTGAGCACAACGTCACAAACCTCCGCCTGGAGGATACCTGCCGGCAAGCGATGGCGGACGTGGGCCTCAAGTGGGATGACCTCGTGGAGCAGGAAGTGGATGCGGGCCTTGGCAATGGTGGGTTGGGACGTCTGGCTGCCTGCTTTATTGACTCGCTGGCCACCCTCGACTTCCCCTCGGTGGCATACGGATTGCGCTATGACTTTGGCATCTTCAACCAGCGGATTGTGAATGGTTATCAGGTGGAGGTACCGGATGAATGGCTGAAGCTCGGCTATCCCTGGGAGATTGCCCACCCGGAGTTTTCCTTTCAAGTGATGTTTGAAGGCCGCGTTGAATCCCGGCCTGGACCCAAGGGTTCCGAATGGCATTGGGTGGATTCCAAGGCAGTCGTGGGAATGCCCCATGACCTTCCCGTGGTGGGGTATGGCGGCCACACGGTCAATACCTTGCGGCTGTGGTCGGCAAAAGCGGCGGAGGAATTCGACCTGGATGATTTCAACCGCGGGTCATACGTGGATGCGGTGGCCAACAAAGTTCTGGCAGAGAATCTGACCAAAGTCCTCTACCCGAATGACAACGTTTTTGAAGGGAAAGAGCTCCGCCTGAAGCAGCAATACTTCTTCGTCTCATGTTCAATTCAGGACATTATTCGGCGCTTCAGGAAAGACAATGCGGATTGGGACTTATTTCCCCGCAAAGCTTTTATCCAACTCAACGACACCCACCCGTCGCTGGTTATTCCGGAACTAATGCGGCTGTTGATTGATGACGAGGGACTGGGTTGGGATCAGGCCTGGCGAATCACCAACGCGTCCACCGGTTACACCAATCATACGATCCTGCCGGAAGCGCTGGAGAAATGGCCGGTCAAGATGTTTGGGTTCCTGCTTCCCCGGCATCTGCAGATCATTTACGAAATCAATGCCCGATTTATGCGCGACGTCGCCACGCGGTGGCCCCTGGACGAAGATCGCCTGCGGCGCATGAGTATTATTGACGAGAGTGGGGAGAAATATGTTCGCATGGCCCACCTTGCCATTGCCGGCGCCTGTTCAGTGAACGGTGTTGCCAAGCTTCACACCGAGCTTTTGAAGAAGGTGGTGCTGAAGGACTTCGCGGAACTATGGCCGGAGAAATTCAATAACAAAACCAATGGCATCACGCCGCGGCGCTGGCTCCTGAACGCCAATCCCGGTCTTGCCGCGCTGATTACAGAGTTCATCGGCGACCAATGGATCACCGATTTGGACCAGTTGCGGAAGTTGGAACCCTTGGCGGATGACCCCCTGTTTCGCCAACGGTTCCGCGCGGCAAAGCGGAAGAATAAGGAGCTCTTGGCGGAAGTCATCGCGCGTGAAACGGGCATCATCGTTTCCCCCGACTCGCTGTTCGACGTCCAGGTCAAACGGTTGCACGAGTACAAACGCCAGCTTTTGCTGGTCCTCTACATCATTGTGCTTTACGACCGCCTGAAGAAGAACCCTGCTTTGGACATTGTTCCCCGCACGTTTATCTTTGGGGCCAAGGCGGCGCCGGGCTATTTTATGGCCAAGCTGATCATTAAATTGATCCACCAGGTGGAGGAAGTCATTAACCGGGACCCACACATTCATGACAAAATGAAGGTGGTCTTCCTGCCCAATTACCGCGTGTCATTGGCTCAACGTATTATCCCTGCCGCGGACTTAAGCGAGCAGATCTCCCTCGCCGGGACCGAGGCCTCCGGGACTGGCAATATGAAGATGCAGCTCAACGGGGCTGTAACCATCGGAACCCTCGACGGGGCAAATGTGGAAATCCTCGAAGAGGTTGGGGACGAGAACATCTTTATCTTCGGCATGAAATCCGAAGAAGTGGAGCAACGCCGCGGCAGTTACAATCCCCGGGATGTGTACAACAGCGACGAAGAGATTCGGCAGGCATTTAATCTGATCGAAAAGGATTTCTTCAGCCTTTTAGAGCCGGGAATCTTCAAGCCCATCATTCAATCATTGCTTGATGGTGGTGATCACTATATGCTGCTGGCCGATTTGCGGGATTACATCCAAACGCAGGAACGGGTGGATGCCGCATATCGCGACATCGAGCGGTGGGACCGGATGGCGATTCTCAACGTGGCCCGCGCGGGCAAGTTCTCGTCGGACCGCACCATTAAGGAATATGCTTCCGAAATTTGGCATCTGGAACCTTGCGACGGCGAGAAATTGGCTACCTAGTGCGCAGCACTTCGTTGATAATGGTACGTGTATCGCTTGGCGGCACATGCCGGGCTAAAGGAAGGCGATACAACGGAGCCCACTCAAATCAGATGCAGCACGATTTGAGGCGCAGGGAATTAGGACCAAGGGCGTTGTGCTGGGTTTTGGAGACGGGTTGCTGAGGATTCGCGAAACCTGAAATTCGAGATTCAAAGCTTGCGATCCAAGGGTTGAGTTTCGAATTATTGGGTTCCATGCCGGCCTTCGGTGCCGTTCTTGCCAAGGGGAGGGGCTTTCGAGCGCATGGGGCGCAGGATCATTCTCGTAGTCTTGATGTTTTCTGCTTTTGTCATGTGTTTGCCCCTGCGTTCGGCCTTTGGTACGCCGGCAGGGCAAGATACTGCCGATCAGTCAGCCATTCAGGAAGCTGCCAGTTGGATCGGGCGCGCCATCAAAATCGATAAAGAATACCGTTATGTAATGACCTGCAAGGTGCGGCTGCTGCTTTTCTGGGCAGGGCGCGATGACGTGGGGGGCGGGTACGTCCGCATCGGGAAGGCATCCGGGGAAGACAGGCAGCAGGTCATCCAGATACTGTTTGGATCAGACCCCGCCAAGGCGCCTCTATCTATCAACCGCTGGGGTGCCGGGACGGAGGTCCTGCGCTCCAGCGATTCTGGTCAACCGGTGGCGAGCGCTTTCTTTGGATTTATGAAATCGTCCAAAGGCCAATCCGTGCTCGCGATGAGAAGTGAGCTTTCCAAGGAGAAGGCCAACGGGGACCACCTTTTCGAGGGCATCATCAGTCGTGTGGATGACACTCGGGCGCTATCCACCACCGTTCCCTATTCATCGAATCAGGATTTTGACTTGCACCAGGTCGGGGGGGCGGAAAAAGCCACCTTGCAACAACTGGAGAGCAATCCCTCGCGACATATCCGGCGGCTCGACGGGGCAGCCCGGAGTTCGTGCGGACGGCCCGGTGAATTCCTTTCTACAACCTTGCAGTTGATTGATGACGTGGTGGCCGGCCGGCCGACGCCTGAATCGCTCTGCTACATCTACAATGCCCGCCACTACAAGGCCACCCTGCTCAGCGTCCATCCCGTGGCGGAAAAAAAGATTCACGTAACCTTGCGTGGAAACGGGGGCGCTTTCGATAAGACTTATCACGATTTGCGGGAAGCGCACATTGAGGTGGTGAACGAAGACGCGGGCGCCAAGACACCCTTCGAGATATTGCTTGGCACGGCCGGAACATTACGCGGTGTTCCTGTTCAAATAACCTATGCGCCGAATTGGTGGTTTCAAGTCATCCTGAACCTTGCGCCGGACAGTCCCCAATCCAACACACCCGCGGCGGCGCCAAAGTAGCAAATTGTGAATGAGCAGCGGATTCCCAAGGGGTTTTGACGGAAGGCGTGACATGTTGATGAAATCAAGCGGAACAACACGCAGAGGATTCTTGCGGCAGGCGGGGACCGCAGCCGTAGCTTGGGCTGCAGGTTCGCGTCTGGCGTCATCATTACCCGCCACGTTACCGAGTCCCGTGGGCTGTTCAATCATTTCCTGGCCGGCCGATGAATTCGCCCAAGCTTTGGAGACTATTTCCGCCCTCGGCTATCATGGCGTGCAGTTGTTGGGTTGGGTGCAGGACGCCTATGCGGGTAACAAGGCCGTGGAACTCAAGAATCGGCTCCAGAAGTTCAAGCTTTCCGCCGCCGCGTTATCGTGCGGAAAGGTTTCGCTGCGCCCAGACAGCTCCAAGGACTTCGCGGCCGAGTTTCGTGAGTGCGCCGATTTCCTCCACGCTCTTAACGGGGATGTTTTGCAGCTAATCGATGGCGCCAAGCCCCGCGGTAACTACAGCGCCAGCCAGATCAAATCGATGGGCGCGACGATGAATGAGATGGGGAAGATCGCGAAGGATTCCGGTATGACGGTTGCGTACCATCCTCATTTTTGGAGGTTGGGGGAAACCCGCGAGGGATTGGGGCGCGTGCTGGACGCCACCGACCCCCGTTATGTGGGACTGATTGCAGACGTCGCCCACCTGACAATGGGCGGGTCAGACCCGGCGGAAGTGATTCGAACCTATCGGGAGCGGTTGGTCATGTTGCACTTCAAGGACGTTCGTCGTGAGGCCTTCGAACTTGCCCGGCACAATCCTGACGCCGTTAAGGGATTAAAGACCCACTTCTGCGAAATCGGCACAGGTGTGGTGAACTTCCCCGCTATCACTGCAAGTTTGCGAGAGGTCCAGTACAAAGGCTGGATTATCGTTGAACTTGATAGCTACGCGCAGCCCGCCGGAGGTCCCGCGGAAAGCGCCCGAACCAACCGGGATGCGATCCGGACGATGGGGTTCAATGTGTGATTACGCGCGAAGAGCGAGCGAACTGCGTGGTCGGCGTGATGGTGTTACGGCGCCGATACCATTTGCTCTGATCTTCTGCCGTGCTATGGTCTCTTAGCGACCATCCGCAAAACGTCGGTCTCCCGCCGGTTGTAGAAGTCGGACTTCGCCCTGACAATCTCATAGGACACGATCTGGAAGGGGTCGAATATCTTGAGCATGCCATTGCGGGGGACAAAATCCGCGCCGCATTCCATGACCACAATTCCACCAGGCTTGAGTGAATCAAGGATTCTCTGGACGGGCACCAGCGGCATGGTCCAACTGAACAGGATGAGGTCGAAACGTTCTTTTCCGAAATCGAACGAGCTGTCGCGAACCACTGACGTGTGCAGGGTCAGTCCAAGCTCCTTCGCGCGCTTTTGGGCCAGCGCAACTCCCGCATCGGCAGGATCGAATCCCCACACCTCCCAGCCGAGCTTGGCCAGGTAAATGGAGTTTCGCCCTTCCCCCATGCCATAGTCCAGGGCAACCCCTGGGGTACGTCCATCCACAATCTCCGTGAGAAAGCCGTTCGGAGCTTTGTTAAAGTTCGATTTGGTGTTGGTATAGAAGCGGTTCCAATAGTCGCTTTCCAGTTGGTCATGCTCGGTTTGAATCAATCTCGTCCGGCGGGCGATCTCGTTATCCGCGACTCCTTCGCTCTTGAGCATCGCCGCGTACCGCCGCAATATTTCATCGTTTGTCACCAGGGGATTCCCAGCGTGCAGCTTCGGGACAAAGGTGTTTCGGAAGTCGTGGTAAAAATCGAACTCAGCTCTCTGACCGAACGCAACCGCCGCGAAGATAAGCACCCCGGCGAGGAGACGGAACGAGCCTTTAACTCGAAGAAATGCCAGGGTTTTCATTTTAGACCTCCAGCCCGACATGACAGCTTGGTTCCATTCCACTTGCCTGATGGGTCCCCCCAAAGTGCCATCAGAACTGAACGCGTTGGTCGCCTTGATAGGCTTTGATCAACGGGTAGCCGTGGCCGGAGTCCTGTCCCCAGAGCAGGATGTTCTTTGGAACCTCTTTCCCTTCCAGCTTTCCCTGGTAGGCCTTCATCAAAGCCAACGTCAAGGGCACGTTCTCCAGCCAATCCCCCGTGGTGTAGAAGCCCTTCCATTTGCCATGCTCCGCCGCGCGTAGAGCGTCCTCAACCTTTTCGCACTCTTCGATGGCTGCGCGTACATGGGTTGCATGGTTAACGCCGTGGGGATCCGCGGCGGCTTGGGCAAGATGCATTAACATGCGGTTGGAATGGATCTGAAGGTCAACCTGGGTTAGCACGTTTGCTTGGAAGAAATTCTGCCGGGCGGCCGGCACCAGAGGCTTGGCCTTTTCCGCCAGCAGGCGAGCCTTACTCCAGCGCGGATCAGCTTCCCCGGTGATCCTGGCGAGGTACGCACCCATGGCCTTCAGGTTGGCAAATTCCCCCACTCCCCGGAGCTTTATCACCTGCGACTGGTCGTCACCCACCATGAGGCCCAGCAGCAACCGGCGCGCCGCAGTTTGGTAAAAGTGGTCGGCCATGGTGGCATCTTCCTGATCGCCATATCTGGCCGGAGCGGCGAAATAGGCGCGATAGTAATCCTGGAGGGCGGTTGATGCGGCCTCACCGAATTCTTCCCGGCACCACTTTTCCAGGTAGAGCGAACTCAAGTCATGCTGCCCCGCGAGCCAGGGATCGGCTTGCCAGGCCAACTCCATTACCGCGCGCGTGGTCATCAGCACCGGGCGCACGTTTGCCGTGTTGTCCAACAGGTAATTGGTCGCGCCCGCTCTTGCTGCGCGCCCCAGTTCGCGCTGAATCCGGTCCAACGGCACACGCTCCGTGAGGTGATTGGATCGTGAGTCGAGCATCGCCGTGTGGTAGTAGACTCCCTGGCCTTTGCTGATGGTGTTCCCGTCCTGAATAAGGCCGTGCCCATTGTCAGGCCACACGAGAGATATCCCTTCGGGGATGTGCAGAAATCCCTCCTGCGCAAACTTTGATGACTCCTGCCAGGCGTTCATGATGAAAACGGGCTCCCGACCGGCGGCGCGCACGACGTTCATTTGAGCTTCAATGACCATGTTGATGACCTGAGCTCTTTCCTGGTCAGTTGTGGGGGCGCTCTTATCGTCATCCCAAAAGGGTCGATCGTGCTGGCCGCGGTAACCCAGCGTCCATATGATTTCGGGATCGCGATATTCGCTGACCGCCCGCTTCCATGCTGCGGTTAATAAATCAGGATGGCTCACGAATGAGTAGGGTTGGTTGCCCGGCCAGCGGTAAGTGTTCAGTCCCAAAGGTTCCACGTGGTGCTGGGTTAGAATCAGGCCCCTCTCGCCCGCGGCGACAACCTGGGGCTCGTAAGGGAAGTTGAAGGTACCAGGGCAAACCATGTTTCCTTTCAAGCGGAGGATGGCCTCAAATACATGGTCCCAAGTTTCGAGAGAAATCCCCGTTTGATCAGCCACGCCTGGCCGCCAACCGGTCAAAAGATCTTCATCGTTGGTGAACCAACCGCGATAACGAAACGTTGGCGAGCCCTGAACCTCATTCAATCCGGCTGGAACCAACACTTGCGTCCGGCGCGCGGGAGGGTGGTCCGTCCACCAATAAAGCGGATCGACCCCCAGGAACTCCTGGGAGAATTGGTAAATGGCGTAAATCGTCCCCCGCATGTCGGAGCCAGTCAGGACAATGGCTTGATGAATGGGAGACTTTGGCAGTGGATCCCGGACCACTTGCAGGGTCAGTACTTCCCACCCGGAAACCCTCTTGACGCTCTTCGGCAGTTCGCCCTTCAGTCCAATCCAAATGGTGGTGGCTTTGCATCTCCGGGCCGGTGCACTACTTGGATACGACTACCGAAGACCTTTTCCAAGTCCGATGCCAGGTCACGCGCGGCCATCTGGACTGGCGCGGGTTCATTCGGATCGATCAATAATGTGGTGGCAGAATTGATCGCAACCTGGGCGCGAGCGGCTCCTACCATCAATGGCAAGAAAACAATAAGTGCTAAGGCGCGCTTAACCACCGATCCTCCTTGGGAGTCTGGGGATTTCGTGCCGCTGAGTGTACAGGGTGGAACTTGTCGGCTCAAGTGATTACTGGCGTAACTCCTTCGAGGAATGTGTGGCAAACATGTTGTGGCGCATGCGGATTCGCCCGGATCCACACAGAAGTGTTGCAATAATCATGCGAATGACGCAGACTTTCCCCTTCCCGCTTCTGGCGGAATCCGCTTTGTGGAGGTCACTTTTTTGACTGGCAGAGAACGCATTCTTGCAGCTTTCCGTGGAGAAGAACCCGACTTCATACCCTTTACCCCTAATATCTGGCAGTGGTTCTATTACCATCAAACCCATCACAGCTTGCCGGCTGAGATTGCCGAGGCCCGGCACCCCTTTGACGCTATTCGGCAACTCGGCGCTGATATTCTGGCGCGCTGGGATACTCAGCACTCTACTCGGACTGTCTATACTGCGGGTGAATATTCCGAGGAGTATGCGGGATCGGGCGATTGGGATGAGCCCATGGTGACATCGTTCAACCTTTACCCGCCCCACAAGAGTCAATTACGGCGCAAGTTTGCATGCCCGGAGGGAACGCTGACCCAAACTTGGGAATATACGCGCGAAGCAGGAGCGGACTTTGAGGCGGAGCACTGGTGGAAGTCGTGGGACCAATACCCGGCCGTGCGTTATATGCTCGAAGCCCGGGAGTATTCATTCGACGCCGGCGATTTTCAAAATTGGGTGCAGCGGGTGGGCAATGATGGCCTGGTGATGGTTCACCTGACGCAGTCCGCTCTCAAGACGTTTCACTGGCTGGCGGGGCCGGAGAATGCATCTCTCTTCATGCTTGACCATCCCGAGGAGATGCAGGCCCTGGCACGGATTCACGAAAAGAAAGCCGTGGCCTTACTGGAGAGCATTGTCGATAACCCGCTCGCTGAGATTTTCATGTCCCTGGACAATCTGGATTCAGTTTTCTATCCGCCCTACTTCTACAAGGACTATTGCCAGGATTTCTTTTCTCAGGCGGCTGACATCATCCATCGCCGGGGGAAATTCTTTGTGGTCCATGCCTGCGGACACAGCCGGGTTCTATTGCCGCTGGTGGGGGCTTCACACGTGGATTGCCTGGAGGGAGTCACTCCCCGGCCGCTGGGGGACGTGGAATTGAGCGAGGTCCGCGGGTTGGCGGGTGCTGAGACCTTTACCGTTGATGGCGGAATGGATGCCCATCGCCAGGAAACCCGGCATGACGCCGAGAAGACTCTGCACGAATACACTCGCCGCCTGATTGAATCCATGGGGGACAAACGGCACTTCATCTTTGCCTCGAGTTGCAACACCTCATATCTTGCTCCCTGGGAGAATCTGAAATATTTCCGTGATGCCGCGCGTGCGTATGGGCGCGTGAAATAATTTTCCGCTATTTCTGGGGATAGATTTGCGTTGAAGGTCGAGCACGTAAATTCCTCTGGTGCTTAGTTGGAGAGGGGAAGCGTGCGTCCGAATTCGTGACAACCTATTGTTAGCCACAATTCTCTAATATTGGTTTTGTAAGGGATTGGATGAAGCTGGAGCCGACGACCAGAGTTGAACTGGTGACCCTCGGTTTACGAAACCGATGCTCTACCAACTGAGCTACGTCGGCTAACCTGATGCAAAAATGCTCACCCGACAGGTCCAGCGTTTCCGCTATTCCAGCGGGTGAGCATTTTAAGAGAAGAATAGAATGACGGACGCGCTCCGCCATCTAAGCTCATAGGGAGTCTAGAAAAACCCTCAGGCCATGTCAAGGGAATTCTCCGGAAATTTTTTGCTAGTTAAAGCCTTTATTATCTATGCGTTATGGTCAGTGTCGGACCCCAAAAAGCAATTCATCAGAAATGCCCAATAAATCGTATTTTGACGCCCACCCACGAACTTATATCGCTGATTTTAAACACCTTAATATGAATTTAGGTTCAGGCGGATGAGCTGCTCTTCATCGGAATGACCCCATTGCGAGCCCGGGAAGAACTTTCCCGCAAAGCGCCGTGAGAGGAAAAAGAGGACCCCTGCAATGACGCATCCTCCAATCAGGATCGCGGCAAGCGCGAGAATTGAGAGGATCATGTACACCAATTGCAGTGTGAAGGTTCTTTGCGATGTATATTTCTGATCCCAACTGATGCTCTCTGTTACTTTGAACTGATCCATCAGCGCTGAGGCATATCCCGCCGTTCCCGCATTGAGAGTCAGGAACACATAAGAGCCGTCACGTCTTCCATAAACTGAAACCGCGCCGTGGTCCTGATTCAATCCCAGAAGATTTGTGAGCGATCCGAAGCGGACCCGCGCGATTTGCGGGGTGGGATAGCTGATTGACACCAAGGTGGATGCGCCCTTGCCATTTTGATACTGGCCCAATTGCACTTCCGCGCCCTGGTCGAAGCCAATCAAGTCCGTGCGGAAGGATGGCAGCACGCGCTTTGCCGCCTCGAGTCCCAGGATATATTTCTCGCTGCCGGGCACCAACCCCTTTGGCGGGAGCGGACGGGGCAATGCTTTAAGCGTACTTGCAGAGGCTTTATCCCCTCCTACAAATACCAGCAGCGCCTTGAAATCGCTTGCGGATATGGGGGAATCCTTGGCACGCAGGAAGCGGATGAAGTTGTTCGCGCGCGCCATCAGCGTTTGGTTTGTGTCGCCCACGGCTAATTGGATATTTTTTTCCGTCGTCATCGCCGTGGTTTGATAGAAAGTCAGCAATCCGTAAGCGGAACTCGCATCCGGGGCGGGTTCCACCACCACCTGGGTTCGAGTTTTGCCCAATTGGTAGGTCCGCAGCTCCGGCGCCTTCACACCATAATCCTGATCCACCGCCGGATCGCCGCCGTACTTGCTGATCATTGGGAGAATCAAGGGTTGGGATTCCACTTGGCGCCAATTCGCTGCGGGCACCAGGGGCATGACGAAGGGTTTATCCAGGGCAGAGCTGCCCAGGGGTAGGGCCGCAAGCACGGCCAGGAGCCAGACGTGCCTCGTGAATTTCAGTGACATCAGGTTCAGAATATCAGAATTCCGGTTGAGTGGCAGCAGAAGTTTGATCCGATGCGACGCGTTGCACGGTCTTCACTTCGCCAAGGTTCTTCAGATAACCCAAAATCCCCTCGTATAGTGCGTAGGCGATTTTTTCGCGATAGTCGGACCGTTTCAAGAGGTGCTCATCATGGGGGTTGGTAAGAAATGAGATTTCCGCCAGGATGGAGGGCATATTGGCGCCGATCAGAACCACAAAGGGTGCTTTCTTGGTCCCGCGGTCACGCTGCGCGCCGCTCACTTTGACCACGCGGGTATAGACTTCGCGTTGGACCTGCTGGGCAAAATCCTGTGATTCCTCGATCTTTTCCGTCAAGGCGATCTTCTTGATCAAGTCCTGAAGTTGATGCACAGCTTCCTTCGAAGTGGCATTTTCGCGAGCCGCCACTTCCAGGGCATCGGGATTGGAAGTGAAATTAAGGTAATAGGTTTCAATACCCCGGGCGCTTTTGTCGCGGCTGGCATTGGCATGGATGGAGATGAACAGGTCCGCGCCCTTTTGATTGGCAATCGCTGTGCGTTCCTCCAGCGGGATGAAGGTGTCGTCGCTGCGCGTCATAACGACCTCGCAGCCGGTATTCTCTTCCAGCAGTTTCCGCAGCTTCAGTCCCACATCCAGCACAACTTCTTTTTCTTCCAAACCAGTGGGTCCCAGTGTTCCCGTGTCGTGGCCGCCATGCCCGGGATCAATGACAATGCGGCCGATTTTCAGCCCCAGCGCCCGGGTCAAAGTGCGGGATCCGGACTCCGTGGGCCCGGCAGGTTGAATCGCAGGGGTAACATCCGCCGCGGTGGTTGGGGCCGCTTCCTTTTCCTTTGGTTTCTTGCCGTGCTTGCCAACAGGTAGCGGACTGATGGTGGAAGATTCTTCTTTATCGCCGGGCGGGGTGGACGGCTCGGCCTCCGGCTTGAGTGGGGCCGGGTTTGGCAGCGGTGTTTTGACGACGGTCTCAGTGGGCTCCGCAGCGGCAGGGCTGGGCGTTGTGGGCGTCTGAGTTTTCCCGGGCTTTCGCACCTCGGTCGTGGGCGCTGTCGCGGGTTTGACGGTCCTGGCCATTTGAGTCTGCGCAACGCCCTGGACGTCGATCACCAGGCGGAACGGATTGGGGAGCGAGAATATCGAGTAAGACTCAATCTTTTCGACATCCAACACCACCCGCGCCACGTCAGGGGTGAACTGCGCCACCCGGATCTGCCGCAAGTAGCCATTTTCGACCGGAAACGTCTTGCCCCCCAGGTCCCGGCTAAGGTGTGCGTTTTGAAGGTTCAGGACAATGCGGTCGGGGTTGGACAGCCGCACGGACTCAAATTTAACTTCGTTTTCGACTTCAATCACGATGCGCAAGTAATTCGGTCCAACCCAGCGGCGAACCGCCGTCACTTGCATGAGTCCAGAGGACCGCCCCTCCGAGACCATCTGCTCGGGAACAACTGGAACAGGAGCAGCCGAGGGGGCAGGGGGAGCCGGGCGGGGGTTGGATTTCTGCGCGCTTTGCCGGTCAAGCTGCTTCAGTTTCTCCCGGGCTTCATTGGTCTTGTCGGACTTGGGGTACATCGCAACGAAGCTCTGGAAGGTCTTGCGGGCTTCGTCCGGATCCTCCAGATCCTCCAGGTAGACCACACCGATGGTGAACAACGCTTCGCGCGTAATGCGGTTCCGCGGATATTGGTTGATCAGGAAGCGGTAAGACTTGATTGATTCCAAATAGTAAGAGTCCGAGGAAAACGCGCGCCCCATTTCCCGATAAAGCTCCGCGATGGCCGTAAGCGCCACCGGCGTCTTGTTGTAGGCGGGATTCAGCTTATAGACATCGAAATAGGCGTCGATGACTTTCTTGTATTCGCCTTTGCTGCGCTTGCTTTGGGAACGTGCTTCCAGCGTGGCATGCATCTGCTCGGCTTTTTGAAAAGCGGCGATAGCGCGTTGGCGGCGCGGGGTCGGCGCGGCGGAAGCTGCCGCCGCGAACAACGTCAGCGCGGCCAGCAACAACGCCCACACGAATCGCTTTGGCAAGCCCGTGACCTTCAAATTCCAGCCTCTTGTGTGGGCGAACGGCGTGGAGCTGGCAAAACGTAGCGGCGGGTTTATCCCGCCATATGGCGGCGTAAAGCCGCCGCTACTCGTATGTGGCGGGATAAACCCGCCGCTACGCCGAATTTGGCTATTCCTAATTGGTGTAATGGACCACCCCGAACTCATCAACGGATCGAATGATGGGAGCCTTGGGCGGCTCCTTGGCAGGGGTCTTTGCCACTGGCACTGTGCCGCCCGACTGATAAATGGTGGTAACTTTGCGCACATAGTTTTGAGTTTCGGGGATAGCCGGAATGCCGCCGGAACGCTGCACCGAGTGCTCACCGGCGTTGTAAGCTGCCAGTGAAAGGTTCAAGTCGCCTCCGAAAAGATCCAACAGGTACTTCAGGTAATTAACGCCGCCTTCGAGATTTTGCTTGGGATCGAACGGATTCACCACGCCGAATCGGTGCGCCGTCGCCGGAATCAATTGCATCAGGCCCATGGCGCCTTTGCTCGAAACGGCTTTGGGATCGAAGCCCGACTCCACGCGCATGACGGCGCGGATCAAATCCGGATCCATTTGGTGCCGGCTTGCGGCTTGCTCCACCAGTTGGTCGATGTTCGCAGGGATGCGCAGGGAATCGGCGGGCGCGTCGGAGCGAAAGCTGCGCTTCATCCAATCCACGCGGGTGGTGCTTTCACCTGTGTTGACGTAAATCTTGTGTCCGTGCTCGTCCACCAGCACCACAATCTGGTCGGCCTTTGCTGCCGGGGGAAGGAGGGAGTAAAGCAGAAGCCCGCCTAACAACACAGCCCGGAGTGAATGGAGATAGTTACACATGGAGGTCACGACACCGCTCGCGCGGTACCCACTCGAATTCGATGTCCCTCCCATTCACCTAGGGCCTAAGCGCCACCAACGGCGCTCCTTAACCACACCCTGATTCAGGAGCCTGGATTGGCGCCTTCACTCCCGAACGGGCTTAGTCTAAAGCGGGTCTTACATTAAGCGCGATTATATCATCGGGTGCAAGTGCAAGTAAATGGAACGAAAGTAATGCCTTGGAATTGGGAGCGCAGCGCGGCGGAGCCGCAACCAAACTTGTAGGGGCCAGCAGCGCTGGTCCGGAGGCCGAACGCTGTTCGGCCCTACGTCACACGCAAGGGGTTTGCCGAGAAAATAAGCGAGCGTAGCGCAGACCGCCGTTTTTGCGGTCTGCGGTTCTTCCCCAGATTCACGCTCCCGAACCCAAGGGTAGAAGCCTATTTTCGAGATTTGTGGTTTCCGCTACGGAAGAACCGCGGACCCCAACGACGGGGGTCCGCGCTACACGAACAGATTTGCCGGTGGCGCCCCGATACATCGGGCCGCCCTACGAGCGCGGGCAACCTCTCTGCCACCGCGTCCTATCGGTGGCCTGTTCTGGCTTCTTAACGGTCGCCGACATAGAATGCGATGTCGGCGCCACCCACGCTTATGCGCCGCCCTGATCAACCCCATGCTTAACCTGGCCCCTCTTCCACTTCGTGTTCAACTTCGTTGCCACGCGGATGATTTTCCCGTATCCTGAGGGTGAGGAACGCGAGAGGCGGGACAATATGCCAATTCAGCTCACCCCAGAGCAAGAGCGGCGAGTTCAGGACGTCATAAGCCGAGGTGCCTACGAGTCGGTTGAGGAAGTCGTGGATGCAGCCTTGGCCGCCGTGGAACAGCGCACTGTGCCGGGTTTTGCGGGGACACAGGAAGAACTGGACGCCCTGCTCGCGGAAGGTTTGGCATCGAAGGAACTGATCGAAGACGAATTCTGGGGTTCTGTAAACGCACAAACGAACGCCCTGCTTGCCGAGCATAAAACGGGCCCGCGCTCGTGAGAGTTTCCTACCGGCAAGCCGCTAGCGACGATGTGGTGCGCCAGTTTCGCTATTACCTCGTTACTCAGAATATTCCCGAAGTGGCCGTTCGCTTCCGAACGGCTGTCCGGCAAACCATTCAATCGTTGCAACAGCACCCCTTGGTGGGTCCGCGCTATCGTTCCAGCAACCCCCAGCTTCCAACTCTTCGCACCTGGGCGGTTGCGGGATTTGAGGCCATTCGAATTTATTACCTGGTAGATAAAGATACCCTCCGCATCATTCGCATTCTGCACGGCAAGCGCGATGTTAAACACATACTTGAAGGTGAGATGGGGGGATGAGGCCCGCGGCTGGCACCCCGATGCATCGGGGTGCTCTAGCAGGATGCTGAAAAATGAGCCTCAAAAATAAAATTCGGCGGAGTCAAGGG